>NZ_JBSRDC010000008.1:0-59724 GCF_055145285.1 Salinivirga sp.
CAATGATACCAAGTAATCAATACAGGCTTGCTCCGATTTAAACATTTCTTCAAATTCCATTTGATCTGCCGGATATTTCATTTCGTAAAGATAAAACTTTACGGGAGATGATCAGATACCCCATTTAGTTTAATATCGAAAATATCAATGCTTCCTCAGCAAATGAAAAGCGAAGTGAATGATTTCGTTGACTTTTTAATGAGAAAAAAACAGGAGCAGTCCAAACAAAAAAAACCAAAGTTTGGATGTGCCAAGGGTCAAATACACATGTCACAGGATTTTGATGAACCGCTTGAAGACTTTAAAGAATATATGTAATGGATTTATTGCTCGATACGCATGCTTTAATTTGGTTCTTAAACGGCGATACCAAAATATCGCCCCGGGTCAGAAGCCTTATTGAGAGCGAGAATAATATAAAACTTATAAGCAATGCAACGATTTGGGAAGTTGCTATTAAAAATAGTTTGCAAAAATTAAGTTTTTCCCAAGATTAAGACATTTTTACAATATGGTTGATGATAACGGGTTCGAGATTTTGCCGTTATCAATTGAACATGCCTTAGTACTATCTAGTTTGGAATTTATCCATCGTGATCCTTTTGACCGTATGATTGTTGCCCAGGCAACCGTTGAAAATCTTACTGTTGTAACTAAAGATGAGCAAATTCAAAAATATGCAGTTAAAACGGTTTGGTAGAATACGTAACTTAGTTAATTCCGTAACGCTCCCCGCATAGCGTCTGCATGGCGCCTAGCGGATAAAAAACGCACGAACAGGTAATATCGGCCAGACGGCAAAAAAGCCGCTACGCCCGGCGTACATTACAAACATTCCCGGTTACGAGCTACTGGGAGACCGACCTGGAGTTGGCCTCCCATTACTTTTGTACAGCAACCTAAACCCTGGGTTTCGCTCAGAGCGAAGTCCTCGGTTGCCATGTTGTGTTTTAACCGGATATAACAGATAGCAAGGAAATTAACCTGGCACCTAACAAAATTGTATTCTACAACACAAACCTATAGTTCTTGCGCTGACATTGCTATTTCAGTATAGATTATCTACAATCCCAGGGCCATGGCAACCAATTCGGCAATATCGTAGTTCTTCACATCGTTTTCCCGGTTGTGCGCTTTAAGGCCATCGGTAATCATGGTCATGCAGAACGGGCACGCAGTGGCCACCACATCGGCGTCGGTAGCCAGCGCTTGTTCTGTGCGCAAATCGTACACTTCGCGGTCGCCTTTCTCTGCTTCTTTGAACATTTGAGCACCACCGGCTCCGCAACAAAGGGCTTTGCTTTTATGTGGATCAATCTCCAAAGCACCGGCAGCAATCTGCCCAATAATTTCACGCGGCGCCTCGTATTCGCCATTGGCACGACCAAGGTAACAAGGGTCGTGATAGGTTATTTTATGTTTTTTCAAAATCTCAGGATCTACTTTTCCCGGATGCTCCTCCAATATATTTTTGATAAATTGCGTATGGTGCACTACCTCGTAATGCCCGCCAAAATCGGGGTATTCATTTTTGAACGTATTGTAACAATGAGGGCAAATCGTGATGATTTTTTTCACCTCGTACTGTTTGAAGGTTTCAATTACCTGCATGGCCTGCATCTGAAAAAGCATTTCGTTGCCAGCCCGGCGGGCAGGATCACCGGTACATGTTTCTTCAGTACCTAAAACGGCATAATCCACTTCAAAATAGGTTAATATTTTTGCAAATGCACGCGTTACCTTCTTATAACGATCGTCATAAGCACCGGCACAACCCACCCAAAACAAATATTCTGGCTTTTTACCTTTACTATGCAGGTCGGCCATTACAGGTATATCGATTTTTTTCTGTTCAGTCATAATATTGATCTTAAGCGTTCATGTAAAGTTCTTCGCTCCACTTCATGCGGTCTTCCGGCGAGTATTGCCATGGGGCACCATTATTTTCAATATTGGTAAGCATTGTGGAAAGCTCACCTGGCGCCTTTGCTTGTTCCAATACCAGATAGCGCCGCATTTCCAAAATAAGCTCCGGTTGATTAATATTGATGGGGCATTCTATTACACAAGCATTGCAGGTGGTACATGCCCAAAGTTCCTCCTCCGTAACAAAACTATTGATAAGCATTTTACCATCGTTGGCTTCTTTTCCTTCTTTAAGTAATTGTGGCCCTCGTTCTTTCATACGTGCCCGTGTATCGACCATAATTTTGCGGGGAGAAAGTTTTTTTCCGGTTTGGTTGGCCGGACAAACAGAAGTGCAGCGCCCACATTGAGTGCATGAGAGGGAATCAAGGTAATTTTTCCAGGTAATATGTTCAGCATCATGAATACCAAAACCTGGGAGTTCTTCAGTAGGTGGCTCTTGTGCAGATTCCGGATTCATCATCATTTCTACTTCTGTCTTTACATCTTCCATGGTATTCATTTTACCAACTGGTGTCAGTCTGCTCAGATATACATTGGGAAGTGAGGTAAACACGTGAAAGTGCTTTGAGTAAGGTAATACATTAGCGAAAATGAAAATCAACAGAATGTGTGCCCACCAACTCACCTCATGCAATAAGTGCAATTGGTTGCCCGATAAGTTGCATAGAAACAAGCCATTTAGCCAATTACTCACCGGGTAAACGCCCTCAAACCATGCTTTATTTTCGTACAGTCCTACATAGGCCATATTCATTCCTAAAAGCGAAACCATTAACAAAAAAATCAGGGTTAATGCCAAAATCGCATCGAGTTTCGACTGCTTCTTAAGCTCAACACCTTTAAAGCGGCGAATATTCATTACGAGCCGCCTGGCCAGAAAAATAAGGATGGCAATCAAAACAATGGCTGCAAAAACATCTCCAGACCCAATAATCACATTATAAACAGGCCCCAAAAGCCCCAACGCACGATGAGTGCCAGCCAAACCATCAATCACCATCTCAAGACTCCCAATGGTAATAACCAAAAAGCCCCAAAACACCAATGCATGCATAAGTCCGGTAAAAGGCCATCTGAAAATTTTACTTTGACCAAATGCCACAGTCATCAATTGATTAAATCGCTGTCCATGGTTTTTAATATTAAAGGCCGGTCGTGTAAGTTTAAAAAAACGATAAATCCGATAAAAGCTATAACCTAATATCAGTAAGGTAAGAAGCAGTATTGCGGCAAAAACTAATTGTTTAATCATAACTATAATGATATGCAGATTTGTACGAATTTATATATTTTAATTGAAAGTACTTTGCCAGAAACACATTAATATCTTAAGAAGCTATCTATTTCATAATTAGTCTGAATTATAATAAGAAAAATTACAACTCATTTGCTTCAACTTCTTTGATAGATTATACCAGATTTGATCATTTTTCACATATCATGCGTTTTTTACCCCGATAATTTTTTCCTTTCAAGCTTTTCCAGCTATTTTTGTTTGTTTTAAAACATAAATTGAAAATCATCTTAAAATTTGAAACGAATGCATTAAACGATTTCAATCGCAAATCGGCAATGGATTAAACTAAAATTAAAAGTATGAAAAAGAAACTATTATCCTTACTGGTAATGCTTACGGGCATACCACTCGCTACCATGGCCAGTGAAGCAGATCTTGTGGTTCCTGACCTTTCGATGTTTAAGGCATTAGGCACAAATGGCTGGAATCTATTGGCCTGGGGACTAATTATAATTATTTTGGGGATGTTCTTTGGGTTGTACCAATTTAACCGAATAAAAAAATATCCCGCACACAAATCCATGCTGAATGTTGCCAACACGATTTACGAGACGTGTAAAACCTATCTATTACAGCAAGGACGCTTTTTAATTATACTATTCCTGATTATAGGAGCGGCTATTGTATACTATTTTGGTTTTCTCGCGCGACCTGCAGCTGCTGCAGAGGGAGGAATATCTGTGTTTGGATTTGTCGCTGTAATCTTGCTATGGACAGTTTTAGGAATTTTGGGTAGTTATGGTGTTGCATGGTTTGGAATTCGCATCAACACTTTAGCAAACTCCCGTACTTCCTTTGCATCCTTGCAGAAAAAGTCTTTTCATGTAATGAGCATACCTTTACAAGCTGGCATCAGCGTGGGAATGCTTCTGATCACCGTTGAGCTCATTATGATGATCATTATATTGCTTTTTGTCCCGGGTGAAATAGCAGGAGCCAGTTTTGTAGGTTTTGCCATTGGAGAGTCGCTGGGAGCTTCGGCACTGCGTATAGCCGGTGGTATTTTTACCAAAATTGCCGATATCGGTGCCGATTTGATGAAAATTGTATTCAAAATTGGCGAAGACGACCCGCGCAACCCCGGTGTAATTGCCGACTGTACCGGAGATAACGCAGGAGACAGCGTAGGGCCCACCGCTGATGGTTTTGAAACCTACGGTGTAACGGGCGTGGCGCTCATTACTTTCATTATTTTGATGTTTGGACAAACCGGTATTTTACCGGACCCAATGATGGCCTCTACACTCATCGTTTGGATTTTTGCCATGCGCGTAATGATGATTGTAACTTCAGCTGTAGCTTATTGGATCAACAATGCCATAGCCAAAGCACGATTTGGAGACAAAGAAAAATTTAACTTTGAACAACCTTTAACCAGCCTGGTTTGGATTACATCAATTATATCTATTATAATAACTTTTATAGTAAGCTACCTGCTTATTGGAAACCTCGAAGGTGATCTATGGTGGAAACTCTCATTCATTATTTCGCTTGGAACCATTGCCGCCGCCATTATTCCTGAACTCACAAAAGCATTTACCAGTTCTAAGTCTCGCCATGTAAAAGAAATTGTGAATGCTTCACGCGAAGGTGGTGCATCGCTCACCATTTTGAGCGGAATGGTAGCCGGTAACTTTTCAGCATTCTGGAAGGGTCTTGTAATGATGGGACTCATGGCCGCAGGCTTTTTTATTGTACAAGATATGACCCTGTTTGGCGCCTATCCGGCCATTTTCGCTTTCGGGCTGATAGCCTTTGGCTTCCTCGGCATGGGACCTGTTACCATAGCTGTTGATAGTTATGGGCCGGTAACAGATAATGCCCAATCCGTTTTTGAGCTGTCTCAAATCGAAAAAATTGAAAATATTGATACTGAAATTGAAAAAGACTTTGGTTTCAAACCCGATTTTAAGAGAGGCAAGCACCGCCTTGAAGACAATGACTCCGCTGGTAATACGTTCAAAGCAACTGCCAAACCCGTACTAATTGGTACGGCCGTTATTGGAGCTACTACCATGATTTTTGCCATTATTCTACTGCTCTCAAAAACCATGATTGGTGGAGAACCTATGCTGGATATCGCCCTCACATCTGCTCCTGTACTACTTGGGCTGATAACCGGAGGAGCCGTTATTTACTGGTTCTCAGGCGCATCAATGCAAGCCGTAACTACAGGTGCTTATCGTGCTGTTGAATTTATAAAGAAACATATTAACCTTGATAAAAAAGAGGCCGATATAAACGACTCCAAAAGTGTTGTAAAAATATGTACCCAATATGCCCAAAATGGTATGTGGAATATTTTTGCCGTAATCTTTAGTCTTACCCTGGCATTCGCCTTCTTCGACCCAAACTTTTTTGTGGCGTACCTAATATCAATTGCCGTTTTCGGTTTGTTCCAGGCTATGTACATGGCCAACGCAGGTGGTGCATGGGACAATGCCAAAAAAGTTGTTGAAGTAGATCTGAATGAGAAAAACACACCGCTTCACGATGCTACTGTGGTGGGCGACACCGTTGGTGATCCATATAAAGATACCACATCCGTAGCGCTAAACCCAATTATTAAATTCTCTACGCTGTTTGGTTTGCTGGCAGCAGAAATTTCTATTGAAATGATGGTACATGCCGACAAAACTGACAGTTTTAATTACGCGCCTGTAATTGGTGCTGTTTTATTTGTCGTTGGGCTCGTATTCGCTTACCGCTCATTTTATAGTATGCGCATACCTAAAAAAGCAACGGAGTAATCTGAATATAAACACACAAAAGCGACCCCAGCCGGGTCGCTTTTTTTGCACACTTTCAAAGATTAACTTGTGTCATGTTGCAATAATTTGTACATTGGGTAAATCCCAAATCAAGACACTATGAAAAAAATAGCTTTTCTACATCTTTTACTGCTCGCATGCTTTTTCTCAGCACTTAGTGCCCACACTGTAACTTTTGAGGTAAGCTCTTATGGGTCTCCGGTTGTCGGTGCCCAAATAACCGTTGATTCCACAGAATTGACTACCGATAGCGATGGTCTGGCCTCGATTGACTTGCCTGATGGCAACTATGATTATATTGTGCAGATAGAAGGTTTCACACCTCATGAAAGTACCTTTACCGTGGCAGGTGAAGATATCACTGAATACATATCTGCTCCTTCCTTTAATGTAGCTTTTCAGGTTTCACATGATGGCCAACCCGTCGATAGTGCCACCATTTATTTTGATGAAATTTACCTGGCCCTGACCACTGACAGTACCGGGATGGCTCTTTCAGGAGGCTTTTTTCCGGGAGAATACCACTTTCATGTAGTCAAAGACCCTTATCTCACTTACGATGGTAGCTTTACACTGGATAGCATTACTATGGTGCAGCATGATACAACCTTTTATATAAGCATGATGGGTATTGAGAACCATGGAAAAGGTTTTTCCCGAATCTACCCCAATCCGGCTGTTAACTCTGTTACCGTAGAAGCCAGTGGTATTTTTGAGCTGATTATGTTCAATAGTATAGGCCAAAAGTTGCTCAATATTAAAGCAAATTCTCTAACCACTATTCCTGTTAAGCAATTCGACCAGGGTATATACTTTTTACAATTAAAAAACAAAGGAGAAACGTTTACACAAAAACTGATTATTGAATAGCACTGTCGAAAACTCAAACTTTACAGACAGAAATTGCTTGTGTAAATTCTGCAGGCAGTTCCGAATCAAAACTGAGGGCTACGCCGGTTACAGGATGAACAATTTCAAGCGATACAGCATGCAGATATAATCTTTTGCGGCCGGTTCGCTCTTCAATAATATGATTCAACGTACGATCGCCATGCTGATTATCGCCAATAATATCGTTCCGCTCCAGTGCCAGGTGTTGCCTCAATTGATGCCAGCGGCCTGTTTCTAATGCTAACTCTAACAAACTGATGCGTATATTGGTAAATTCTTTATAGCTGATATCAGTATCGAAAGTTTCCAATGTGCGATAAGACGTTTTGGCCGCAACCAATTTACCTTTTTTCTTATTCATAACCGGCTTTTCAAATAAGCCAGATTCTCCCAGCACCTCCCTGACTAATGCAGTATATAATTTTTTTACTTGTCTCCTTTCAAATTGCTGAGTAAGCTTACCCGCTATTTCAGGTGTAAAGGCCAAAACCACAATTCCGGAAGTTTTGGCATCGAGCCGATGCACATTGTAAACTGAGCAATTAAAATACTCCCCTACCCATTTGGTTAAATAGGGAGCATCGTGCGGCATATGGCTATTGCGATGAACGGGCAAATCGACAGGTTTATCAATGGCAACAAGAAATTCGTCACGATAAATTATATGTGGTTTATCCATTATGTTTTCTGACGAAGGTAGGTAAAAATATATGAACTGGCATGTACAATATAGAGCATGAAATGTGATAGCTCTTCTACTTCAAACATTAAAGCAAAAGAAAAAAAGAAGGGAGCCATTAATCTACCCGTTAGATAATGTTGAAAGCAACTATAAACCGAGCCATGATGCGCCGGTTTGTGGAACACACTGCGCCTTCGCGAAGCTTTCGATTCCCTTAGGTCGCCATAGGCTTGCCGCAAGTGAAACGCTATAGCTTTAGCGAACGCGGACGGCGGAGCGAGGCACCCGCATGATTATAAGCCAAATGGATGCTCCATTCGAAATACATTCCAAAACAAAACTTAAGCTCCAATACTTCCTTAACAAGGTTATGAAAAAGTCCGGGTTGCTGCCATCCAAATAGATAAAGACTGTCGTTCGCTATTTTATACACCTCATCCCGGATCTGCCTATTGGCTTCAAAAACCCTGTAATTTTCGTTGCCAATAGGGACAAATTTCAATTGTAAAACTACGTCACAAATATTGTCCTACAATGACCATTAACACTTATGAGGGAAAACCCTCAGCTGAGAATCTTAAATTTCATGAAAATTTGTATAAAAATGGGATTACTAAAAAATTTAACTTACATTTAAATTTCATCCCTGGTTACATGAAACATGTCTTACACATAGAATATAAAACAGCGTTACTATACCTCATTTTAGGTGCTTTATGGATTCTGCTCTCAGACAGAGCACTATTACTTATCACAGACGACCCCCAGCTTATTAACGAGCTACAAACAGTTAAAGGATGGCTATTCGTATTTATAACAGCATCAATATTGTTTTTTTACATCAGGAAATATGGTAAAAAAATCAGGTCAATAAACAATGAGCTTATCTCGAGCCAGAAAAAATACAAAGCACTATATTCCAACGCTCCTCTATCTTACCAATCGCTCAACAAAGAAGGCAAAGTTGTTGATGTGAACCCAACCTGGTGCAAAACTCTCGGTTATAAAAAAGAAGAAATAATTGGCACCCATTTCAAGGACCTGCTTCATAATGACTTTAAACAACATTTTGATAAAAGCTTCGAAAATTTTATAAAAACAGGCTCATTATCAGATGTGCGGTTCAGAATACAGAAAAAGAACGGAAGATATATTCTTATAACTTTCGAAGGATATATCGGACATTATGATGATACTTCGGATATCAGAACCTATTGTACGTTTAAAGATATTACTGAAGAAAACGAAATAAAACAACAACTTATTGAACGTGAAAGTAGGTACAGAGCCATGTTCCGCGATAACATTTCGGTAATGCTTATTGTTGATATGAAAGGCAATATACTAGAAGCAAACAAATCTGCTCAAAACTTTTATGGGTACGCGTTAGATGAATTTTTAAAACTCCACTTCGATGAAATAACTACTGAGAAATGGCGCTTCGATTATTTAGTGAAAAATATTTTGAAAGACAAACAGTCAAGCTTTGAACATACACACATATTAAAAAACGGCGCATTTCGTAATACATTGGTTTATTCCAGTCAGATCAATTATAAAAAGCAAAAGACGTATTACTTAATTATTCATGATATCACACCACGCAAACAAGCAGAATCGCAACTGGTTCTGGCTAAAGAAAAAGCCGAAGAAAGTTCAAAATTAATCAGAGCCTTTCTTAATAATGTTTCCCATGAAATAAGAACACCCATGAACTCCATACTCGGATTTTCGCAAATGCTTATCAGACCAGGCAAAGACGATAAAAAAAGAGTCCAATACGTGAAACATATAAAAGAAGGATGCAATATATTGACTGAAAAAATTACAGATACGATCGACATATCGAGGATACAAACAAGTAATCTAAAACCATTTTGCGACAGCTTTAACATCCAGGATTTTTGCGAAAAGATAGTTGAAGAATACCGCAACAAAGATGAGGTCAAAAACAGAATTAATACAAACTACAATCTTGAACATAATAACCTAATACACACAGACAGATACAAACTAGAACGCATAATCAAGCACCTCATTGACAATGCTCTAAAATACGCTCCAAATTCCAGTACTAATATCAAAATTGATTATAAAAACCATCAATTCGAAATACAAATAAGCGACAATGGTCCGGGAATTGATTATAATATGCAGGAAAAAATATTTGAGCCATTTGTAAAAGAATTTACCGATAACACAAAATTACAAGGAGGTACGGGAATAGGTTTAAGTATAGTAAGGGCGTTTACAGAAATAATTAAAGGCAAATTGTTGCTTCAATCTTCCCCGGGTACAGGTACAAGTTTCATATTACTCCTTCCTGAACGGGTTGATTAAAAATGATAATAAATTTTATCAACCTTTTGAGAACTTTTAAAAAACAGGCTTTTAGCCCATATTCCGGTCCCGATGTTAATAACTTGCTATATCAGGGCACCTCAAAATATATATATTTGCGCAAATTACATAGCTCATGGTTGCGAATTATTCGGAAGAACATATTAAAACCCTCGACTGGAAAGACCATATACGTACCCGTCCGGGAATGTATATTGGTAAGCTCGGTGATGGTACTACTGCAGATGATGGAATTTACATCCTGATTAAGGAAGTTATTGATAACTCCATTGATGAATACATGATGGGGTTTGGAAAAACCATTGTAATAGACATTGACGAAAGAAAAGTCAGAATACGGGACTATGGCAGGGGCATACCACTTGGTAAAGTATTAGACGTTTCTTCTAAAATGAATACCGGCGCCAAGTACGACGACCAGGCCTTTAAAAAAGCCGTAGGACTGAATGGCGTTGGTATTAAAGCGGTAAACGCCTTGTCAGCACAATTTATCATTACATCATTCCGCGAAGGGCAAAAGAAAACCGTTGAATACGCCAGAGGAAAAGTTGTTCAGGAAAAAGAGATTGAACCCACGGACCAGGAGAATGGTGTAGAAATAATATTCTACGCCGATGAAGAGTTATTTGGTGAATACAAATTCAACGAAGATTTCATAGAGAAGCTACTTAAAAACTATATTTATCTCAACGCCGGGCTGGTCATCAATTATAATGGTGAAAAAATGGTCTCCAAAAATGGATTGGTAGACCTGCTCGAAGACAATTTGAATTCACAGGGCCAATACCCCATAATACATTTTAAAGAAGAGGATGTTGAGCTGGCCATGACCCACGGAAGACAATATGGAGAAGAATATCACAGTTACGTGAACGGCCAGCACACCACAATGGGCGGTACACACCTTACAGCATTCAAGGAAGCCCTGGTAAAAACAATCAGGGACTTTTACGGAAAAGACTTTGAGCCCCATGATATTCGAGCATCCATTATTGCAGCATTTAGCGTCAAGGTGCAAGATCCTGTTTTTGAATCGCAGACAAAAACCAAGCTTGGCTCTAAAGATATGGAGCCTAACGGTAGAACAATTCGCCAGGCCGTGCTGGATTTCATAAAAACAAATCTCGACAACTACTTACATAAGAACCCTGAAACAGCTGAGTTGCTACTCAAAAGAATAGTAGAGTCGGAGAAAGAACGCAAAGCCATGTCAGGAATTAAAAAGCTGGCACGTGAGCGCTCGAAAAAAGCCAGCTTGCATAACCGTAAATTGCGCGACTGCAGGGCACATTACAATTCTAATAATGAAAAAAAACTCGAAACATCCATTTTTATTACCGAGGGAGATTCGGCAAGCGGTTCCATCACAAAGTCAAGGAATGTAAATACACAGGCAGTATTCAGCCTAAAAGGTAAACCCAAAAATACCTTTGGTCTGACAAAAAAGGTGGTATATGAAAACGAGGAATTTAACCTTTTACAAGCTGCATTAAATATTGAAGAAGGAATAGAAAACCTTCGATACAATAAAGTAATTATTGCAACAGACGCTGATGTAGATGGTATGCACATCAGGTTGTTGCTTATCACTTTTTTCCTGCAATTTTTTCCGGATTTAATCAAAAATGGCCATCTATTTTTGCTCCAGACTCCACTTTTCAGGGTGAGAAATAAGAAAGAGACCATTTACTGTTATTCAGACGAGGAAAAAGAGACAGCCATAGAAAAGCTAAGAGGAAAACCAGAAATCACTCGTTTTAAAGGTTTGGGTGAAATTTCACCAGATGAGTTTAAAGAATTTATAGGGAAAAAAATTCGACTGGAACCGGTCACATTGAAAAAAGGTGACCAAATCAATAAATTACTGGAATTCTATATGGGCAAAAACACACCGGAACGACAGGATTTTATTATCAATAACCTTAAAATTGAGGAAGTACTGGAGGAATCCATTTAGATTAGAAAATATAAAGCATGAACACCATAGGAATCGTAGATATTGAAACAACCGGATTTTTAAACCAGGGCGGGAAAATTGTAGAGGTAGGCATTGTCGAACTCGATATCAGCACTGGAAACAAAAAAGTTTTGTTCGACAGTGTAGTTAGAGAAAATGGCTTTAATAAAATGCATTCCCGCTACCCGATGGGCTGGATATTTCAAAACAGCAACCTCACCGTTGAACAAGTTCTTGAAGCCCCGGCCTTTGATGATATAAAATCCGAAATACAAGACATTTTCGATTCCTTTTTTACAGGTATTACAGCCTTTAACAAGGCATTTGATTTTGGATTTCTCAAATCAAGAGGATTACGCATAGCTGAACTTCCATGCATTATGGAAACTGCTACGCCAGTGCTCAATTTACCACCAAAAGGTAAAAGAAAGGGACCAAAATTTCCAAATGTAGAGGAAGCATACCATTTTTTGACCGGGAATAGAGGATTTATTGAAAGTCACAGAGCAGCCGATGACGCGCTGCATGAAGCAGATATAGCCTTTGAATTGTATAAAAAAGGGGTATTCCAATTTTAAAAGAGCCAGAGCATTATGGATGAACATATTCCATCAAACGGAGAAGGAGAAAACAAAGATTTACCAATAGAGGGCATGGTGTCGACCAAGCTTACAGGCATGTACGAGAACTGGTTTCTCGACTATGCATCGTATGTGATACTCGAACGTGCAGTACCTCATTTACACGATGGACTAAAGCCGGTTCAGCGACGCATATTACACAGCATGCGACGCATGGAAGATGGGCGCTACAATAAAGTGGCCAACATTATTGGAAACACCATGCAATTTCACCCACACGGTGACGCTTCTATTGGTGATGCATTAGTTGGTTTGGGACAAAAAGATTTACTCATTGATACTCAGGGTAACTGGGGAAATCAACTCACTGGTGATAGTGCAGCTGCTCCCCGTTACATAGAAGCCCGATTGAGCAAATTTGCTTTAGACGTAGTTTTTAACCCCAAAATTACCGAATGGAAATCTTCTTACGACGGAAGAAATGAAGAACCCATTACCCTACCCGTAAAATTCCCATTGCTTCTTGCCCAGGGTGTAGAAGGTATTGCAGTGGGCCTTGCAGCCAAAATTCTACCACACAATTTTAATGAACTCATCGATGCATCCATTGATTACCTGCGAGGAAAAAGCTTCACGCTTTACCCCGACTTCCCTACGGGTGGCCTCCTCGATGTATCACGCTACAACAAAGGATTAAGAGGTGGTGCTGTTCGCATTCGGTCCAAAATAACCAAAGAAGAAGATAACCGGACACTGCGAATTACCGATATCCCATATGGCCGAACAACAGAATCCGTTATTGAAAGCATCTTACGTGCCAACGAAAAGGGTAAAATCAAAATCAAAAAAATTGATGACAATACGGCCGAACATGTTGAAATTCTAGTGCATCTAGCTGCTAACACTTCGCCCGACAAAACCATTGACGCCCTTTATGCTTTTACTGATTGCGAAATATCCATTTCTCCCAACTGTACGGTAATTGACAAAGACAGACCCAAGTTTCTGGGCGTTGAAGAATTGCTCAAAACCTCGGCTGACCACAGCGTAGACCTGTTAAAAAAGGAACTCGAAATTAAGCTCAGTGAGCTAAACGAGGCATGGCACATGTCCTCACTCGAAAAAATATTCATCGAAAACAGAATTTACCTGCACATTGAGGAGTGCGAAACCTGGGAAGCCATAATCGAAACCATCGACAAAGGCCTGGAACCATTTAAAAAACTGCTCAGACGTAAAGTCACGAAAGAAGACATCACCAAGCTGACAGAAATCAAAATTAAACGTATATCAAAATACGATAGCAATAAAGCCGAAGAACACATCAAAGGGCTGGAAGAAGATATAGAGAAAACACAGAAAAACCTGGATCAAATAGTCGACTATACCATTGATTTTTATAAAAACATAAAGAAAAAATATGGTAAAGGCCGGGAACGAAAATCAGAAATACGGGGTTTCGAAAATATCGATGTTGCCAAAGTAGTGGTAGCCAACGAAAAACTCTATGTTAACCGTAGCGAAGGCTTTGTGGGTACAGCTTTGAAAAAAGAGGAATACGTGTGCGATTGTTCCGATATCGATGATATCATAGTTTTCCTGCGCGATGGCCGGTATATCGTAACCAAGGTAGCCAACAAGGCTTTCATAGGTAAAGATATCATTCACGTAGCAGTTTGGAAAAAAAACGATTCCAGAACCATTTACAATACCGTGTACCGCGATGGTAAAAGTGGCCGGGCCATGATTAAACGTTTTGCTGTAAAAAGCGTTACACGCGATCGTGAATACAACCTTACCAAAGGTACACCTTATTCAAGGGTGCTCTATTTCACAGAGAACCCCAATGGTGAGGCAGAAGTTATCAAGGTATATCTGAAACCAAAACCCCGGATTAAGAAACTGATTTTTGAAACAGATTTCAGCGAGATTGCCATCAAAGGCAGGCAAAGCCAGGGTAATATACTTACCCGCCACGATGTGCACAAAATTGTAATGAAGGAAAAAGGTACCTCAACCCTGGGTGGCCGAAAAGTATGGTTCGATAAAAGTATTCTGCGTTTAAATACTGAAGAAAACGGAGACTACCTTGGCGAATTTAAGGGCGATGATAAAATTGTTGTTTTTTACAAAAGCGGTTTGTATGCTACTACAAATTATGACCTTACAAACCATTATGAAGAAGATATTCTGCGTATTGAAAAAATGGAGGCCGACAGAATATATACTTGCGTACATTACGACGGCGAGCAAAAATATTACTACATCAAACGATTTACGCCCGAAGACACCGCAGGTAGATTATTATCGATTATTGGCGAACACAAAAATTCAAAACTTATTACCATTAGCTCATGGCAATATCCACAATTTGAAATTAAATTTGGTGGAAAACATGCCAAACGTGATAATGAGCTCATCGACGCAGAAGAATTTATTGCTGTGAAGGGCATAAAAGCACGGGGCAAAAGACTTACGAGCTTAGAGGTTAAAAAAGTTACTGAAACAGAACCCGTAAAACCCGATAACCCAAAGCAAGAGGCGCCGGATGAAATAAACCACAACAATTCTGATGATGATGAGGATGAAGGCATACAACAAATGTCTATAAATATAGAATAATATGCGCGTATACCTGGTCGGATTTATGAGTGCAGGCAAAACCACGCTGGGCTTCCAGTTGGCCCGGCAGCTCAAAATGCGCTTCCTCGACCTGGACCAGTACATTACAAAAACCGAAGGAGAACCGGTACAAAAAATATTCAATAAATACGGAGAAAAATTTTTCAGGGAAAAAGAGCAGGAAGCACTTCACACTACTTTTAAACTGCCCCAAACAGTTATTGCTACAGGCGGAGGTACGCCTGTACATTTCGACAATATGGACCAAATGCTTAAGCACGGACTTACATTTTACCTCAAGCTTCCAAAAGAAATAATCATCAAAAGACTCGTAAAATCTGCCAAAGAAAGGCCCCTTATCACTAACAAGAGTCCGGAAACCCTTGATCAATTTATAGAAGATCTATTCGAACAAAGAAAAAAATTCTACGAAAAAGCGCATTTCGAGGTCGATGCATCAAATAAAAATGCACTGCACTACATCACACGCATACTTTCCGGGTATATGTATTAAGCCGAACTTTTTATCAGGCACTACGTAATTACTAAGAAAAATAAAGGTTGATCAGTCCAATCCCAGCAGTCAGCACTTTCTTTTTTATCATTTTAAATAAACGTTTTTTAATACAAAGTGTTAGTAAAAAAGAATTCCGGATATAGTATTAAAAATTTAAAAATTACTTTCTTTAGGAATTAAACCACTGAGAACAAACCGGAAAAACCAGAAAATACACAAAATCCTGGTACAGCTTCAAATGAAAACTTAAATCTAATTTTATGAAAAAAATCCTTACGTTTTTACTCACCGGACTGATTATGGTATCTTTCACATCCCATGCTCAGACTCAACAAGAAAAAGAACAAATATTAAAGGCCACCAAGGTCAACAAGCTACTGCAAATCAGTAAGCGATTAGAAGCTGAAAATACAGCCAACAGAGAAAAAGCCATTGAAATGGCTAAAGAAAAAGGCTGGATTATAAAAAAAGAAACCGGTAAAGGCCTGATGGAACTACAAGGCATTTCAGAAAATGGAAAGCCCATGTATTATATTACCACCAACGCAGATGCAGCAGAGAGTGTTTCTACAGATGAAGTTTGGGCTGGAGGAAGTGCCGGGCTCAATTTAGATGGCACAGGAATGCTCGCCGGCGAATGGGATGGCGGTGACGTACTTACCACACACCAGGAATTCAATAATACCGGTTCTTCAAGGGTTACGGATAAAGACGGTGTATCATCGACACACTATCATGCAACGCACGTGGCAGGGACCATAATTGCCGGAGGTGTTCAAGCTGCCGCAATAGGTATGGCCTACAATGCCGCACTTGATGCCTACGACTGGACCAACGATGAGAGTGAAATGGCAACAGCTGCTGCAAATGGGCTGCTTATCTCGAACCACTCATATGGCTTTTCTGCCGGTTGGACCTGGGATGGCTCTTCATGGGTATGGTATGGAGACGAATCTATCAGTTCAGAGGAAGACTACCAATTTGGCTTTTATAGTTCGTACGCAGCCGATATAGACAACATTGCTTTAAATGCCCCTTACTATTTAATTTGTAAAGCAGCCGGAAACGACAGAGGTGATGGAAGCACTGCAACAGGCCATCCACAAGATGGTGGTGCTGATGGGTATGACTGTATTGGGTATAAAGGAAATGCCAAAAACATTTTAACCGTTGGTGCTGCCAGAGATGTAACCGGTGGGTACAGCGGAAACCCGGCCGATGTAGAAATGACAAGTTTCTCAAGCTGGGGACCCACAGATGATGGCCGTATAAAACCCGATATTACAGGTAATGGCTATAATCTTTACTCATCATACGATGGACATAATTCAGATTATGACGCAATCAGTGGCACATCAATGGCCACACCAAATGTAACAGGTTCATTATTGCTTTTACAGGAACACTATAACGAAAACTATGGCAGTTTTATGCAAGCCGCCACACTAAAAGCACTGGCCATTCACACAGCAGACGAAACCGGACCCAACGATGGACCGGATTATATGTTTGGCTGGGGCTTGCTCAACACTGAGTCAGCAGCAAAGGTCATTACCGATAAAGATGTTTACTCATTCATTAAGGAAGAATCACTCACTGATGGAGCAACCTATAGCCTTGAAGTTACTGCTACGGGAACAGAACCTTTAGTTGCAACCATTGTTTGGGCCGACACGGCCGGGACTCCAGTACCAGCGCAACTTGACCCCACAGATATTATGTTGGTAAACGACCTGGATATGACCATCGACGATGGAACTTCAACATATTATCCATGGAAACTTGATGGTCAAAACCCGGCAAACGCAGCCACAACAGGTGACAATAACGTTGACAATGTGGAAAAAGTCTATATTGCCAGCCCAACTGCCGGAACTTATACAATAACCATAAACCATGATGGAACCATAACAGACGGTCCTCAAAACTTTTCATTAATTGTTTCGGGTATTTCTAATGGATATGCAACTGTTAACACAGGAGCTGTAAGTAATATCACAAAAACCTCAGCAAATATTACAGGTGAAGTGCTCAATGACAATGGCAATGCTGTAACAGAGAGAGGATTCGTATACAATACAACCGGTTCGCCAACAACCGCAGATACTAAAATTCAGGTAGGAAGTGGTACCGGATCCTTCAATACAACGATCTCGGGATTAACACAGGGTACAACTTACTATGTAAACACATATGCCATCAATGCAGAAGGAACAGCCTATGGATCAGCCAAATCGTTCACTACGCTGAAAGATAATATTTTCTACGATGGTTTCGAAACCGACAAAGGTTGGACATTTAACGATGAATGGGAAAGAGCAGCACCGCAATCCGAAGGAGGCGTAAATTATGGCAATCCTGATCCCGCCACTGCTTTCAATGGATCGAATGTTTTGGGACTGGACCTTTCAGGATCAGGAGCTAACCCCGGCGATTACGAACCCGACTTGCAGGACAGAGAAGCATATGCATACACCCCGGTTATCAATTGTAGCAACTACACCAACGTTGGTCTGGAATTTCAACGCTGGCTTAATATTGAATCACCAACATACGATCATGCTTATATAGATATCTCTACAGATGGTGGAAGCACATGGACAGAACTTTGGACCAACAGCAACGGCATCGAAGATAACAGCTGGAATGAAATCACATTAGATATCTCTGCCTATGCTGATAACGAAACCAGTGTTCAAATACGCTTTTCGATAGGTGCAACCGATGGCGGATGGCAATACAGCGGCTGGAATATTGATGAATTTTACATTACAGGTGTCCCAACAAACACCTACACCGCTACTTTCACAGTTACAGATGACAGCGATGGGCACCCCATTACAGGCGCCAACATCAACATCAATAGTAGCCTTTTAACCACCAACACCAGCGGTGAGGCCACCATTGATCTGCCTGATGGAACTTATAGTTACAGCATAACCAAAAATGGTTATCACGATACCGCAAGTTCCATTACCATAAGCGGAGCTGCTGTAAACGAAAATGTCGCCTTAACTCCCTACCCACCATTTAGTTTCAATTACAGTACAACAAATGTTACCTGTAATGGTGGTACCGATGGTGAAATTACCATCTCCAATGTAAGCGGAGGCTCTGGTAGCGGATACCAATACTCCAGCGATGGAGGTTCGTCGTGGCAAACCGAAACCACATTTACTGATTTGTCAGCAGGCGATTACGCATTACAGATAAAAGACGATGCCAACAATTATAGTAGCATTACAACCGTAAACCTAACCGAACCAGAAATCATCACCTTCGATGTTGTTCTTACCGATGTATCGGTTTATGGCGGATCCGATGGTGCCATTGATATTAATAACGCAGCCGGAGGAAGTGGATCTTATGAGTATACCATTGATAACGGTGTCACATGGAATGCATCAGCATCGTTTACCGGCCTTACTGCAGGCGATTATACTATCATTGTTCGTGACCTGAACGGCTGCGAAAGCACTCCTGTAACAGCCACAATAAATCAACCGCCACCACCAGCCTATACAGTAACCTTTACCGTTACTGATGCCGATGACAATCATGCCATTGATGGAGCAACAATCGAAATCAACAGCACAACAATTACAACAGATACCAATGGAGAGGCAACCATTAGTCTTCCCGATGGAGATTATCCCTACACTGCCGATAGTGATGGTTATGAAACACTAAACGGAAACGTTGCGGTAAGCGGATCAGACATTGGAGAACCCGTGCAGTTGACACCTTATAGCGTATTAACCTTTGATATCAACTCAACTAATGTTACCTGCTATGGAGGAACCGATGGAATAATTTCTATTGACCTTGCACAAGGAGGTTCAGGAAGTGGGTATACATATACCATTGATGGTACCAACTGGCAAGCCGATAGTGTTTTCGAAAACCTGGCTTCAGGAACTTATGACGTGCAGATACAGGATGGTGAAGGCAACCTGAGTGTAGTTGTTCCCCGGTCAATTACGGAACCAGCCGAAATCACCTTTGACACAAACACCACCAATGTAAGCTCCAATGGTGGCACAGATGGCTCAATAGAATTTATCAATGTAACTGGAGGATATGCTCCGTACGAATATAGCATTGATGGAGGAACAACCTGGCAAACCTCAACAGAGTTTACAGGGCTATCAGCAGGCACATACGATCTGGTTGCACAAGATGGTAATGCATGTTTGTCTCCATTACAAACAGTCACCGTTACTGAACCTCCAGTAGAAATGTATACGGTAACATTTGTCGTAATGGCTGACAATCACCCCACTGATGCTGCAAGCATAGGTATTAATGACACAACATTAAATACCGACACCAACGGTGAAGCCACCATAGATTTACCGGACGGAAGTTATCCCTACACTGTAACACTTGCCGGCTATGACGATATTACAGGCACTGTTACGGTAACCGGAGATGCCTTGACAGAAAACATCACCTTTGTGGGTATTGATGACATTTTTGCCCGGGGCGGTGCCTTTTACCCCAACCCGACCACAGGCATAGTTCAGATTGAATGGCCCGGCCAGTGTCAGGTAACCGTTTTAAATGCTTTAGGTAAAATCATAACCACTAAACAAGTGAACCAGAAAGCATCACTGAATCTCAGCTCAGCTGCTGAAGGCATTTACCTGGTACGCATACAGGAAGATGATAAAATTTATACGAAGAGGTTAATTATAAATCGATAATACAATCTTTGTTTCTAAAAAGAGGCTATCCCAACCGGGTAGCCTCTTTTATTTTGCGCATTTGCTGTCAGTTTTAACGCTTAAACCTGATGTTTAGATGAAAAAATGACAGGTCATGTGTCAAAACTGTCACAAATTTCATTTGGCACAAATTGTGGGATTGTGTATCTGGAAATATATATGTTTGTTTAACTTAAAATACAATCACTAAAATGGCTGAATTAAACGGAAAAGTTCTTCCAGGCAAGATATTGGTAAAGCCTCAGGAAGCAGAAGAAAAAACTGCCAGCGGTATTATAATCCCGGACAGTGCCAAAGAGAAACCACAGCAAGGCAATGTAATCCTTGTAGGTGAAGCGAAAAAAGACGAACCAATGGTGGTAAAAGAAGGAGATGTTGTGCTGTACGGCAAATATTCCGGTACAGAACTCAGCATCGAGGATGAAGATTACCTGCTCATGTCGCAGCAGGATGTGCTTTACATTCTATAATAAATTTTAAAACAGAAAAAATACAATACAATGGCAAAAGAAATCAAATTCAATGTAGATGCGCGTAATCGCATCAAAGAAGGCGTTGATAAACTGGCCGATACGGTAAAAGTTACCTTAGGACCAAGAGGACGTAACGTAGTTATTGAGAAAAAATTTGGTGCTCCCCAGGTTACCAAAGACGGAGTAACTGTAGCTAAAGAAATAGAGTTGTCAGATGCATACCATAATGTGGGTGCACAAATGGTAAAAGAAGTTGCTTCCAAAACCAACGATGATGCTGGTGACGGTACCACAACTGCTACAGTGCTGGCGCAATCGATGGTTACCGTAGGACTGAAAAACGTAACTGCAGGTGCCAACCCAATGGACCTGAAACGTGGTATCGATAAAGCCACCCGTAAAGTGGTTGAACACATCCACTCATTATCAGAAGAAGTAGGTGACAGCAGTGAACGCATTGAGCAGGTTGCCCGCATTTCAGCCAATAACGACGCTGAAATAGGTAAACTGATTGCTAATGCTATGGACAAAGCTGGAAAAGATGGTGTTATTACTGTTGAAGAAGCCAAAGGAATTGAAACTGAGCTTCAAACTGTTGAAGGTATGCAGTTCGACCGTGGTTACATCTCACCTTACTTTGTAACCGATACTGAAAAAATGCAGGCAGAACTTGAGAATCCGTATATCCTGATTTACGATAAAAAGATCTCAACAATGAAGGATCTGATGCCTGTACTTGAACCTGCTGCACAATCAGGCAAACCCTTATTGATTATTGCAGAGGACGTTGACGGCGAAGCACTTGCTACGCTTGTTGTAAACCGCTTGCGTGGTTCATTGAAAGTAGCGGCTGTTAAAGCTCCTGGCTTCGGTGATCGCCGTAAGGAAATGTTAGAAGACATTGCCGTACTTACTGGTGGAACAGTTATTTCAGAAGAAAAAGGTATGAAACTCGAAGGTGCTACCCTCGAAGACCTTGGAACTGCTGAGAAAATCACCATAGACAAAGAAAATACTACTGTAGTAAACGGTAGCGGAGAAAAAGGACAAATCGAAGCACGCGTTAAGCAAATCAAACAACAAATCGAAAACTCAACTTCTGACTACGACAAAGAAAAGCTGCAAGAGCGTCTGGCTAAATTAGCTGGTGGTGTTGCTGTACTTTATGTTGGAGCTGCATCAGAAGTTGAAATGAAAGAGAAAAAAGACCGCGTCGACGATGCGCTTAGTGCAACACGCGCAGCCATAGAAGAAGGTATTGTTGCCGGTGGTGGTGTTGCTTATATCCGTGCAATTAAAGCACTGGAAGGCCTCACAGGCGATAACGAAGACGAAACCACAGGTATGGAAATCGTAAAACGTGCTATTGAAGAGCCATTGCGCCAGATTGTGCACAATTCTGGTAAAGAAGGCGCTGTTGTGGTTCAAAAAGTTAAAGAAGGCGAAGGCGACTTTGGTTACAATGCCCGTTTGGATGAGTACCAGAATTTACTCGAAAGCGGTGTAATTGACCCAACCAAAGTAACTCGTATCGCACTCGAAAATGCAGCTTCTATTGCCGGCATGTTCCTCACAACTGAAGCCGTAATGGTTGAAGAAAAAGACGATGAAGCTGACGCTGCTGCTGCAGCTGCTGCCGCAGGCGGTGGCATGGGCGGCATGGGCGGAGGCATGCCCGGAATGATGTAAATAAAACCATACAGATATCATTCATTATTAAAGCTGCTCTTTTCAGGGCAGCTTTTTTTATATCAAAAACATAAAGCTTCCTGTTTTGTACAAAACATTACCCATAATTAAAAAACTGATTATTCAAATGCACCCGGCAAACTGAATTATAGTTAAAAACAAATAAAGGCAATACCCATTATAAATAAAGCACCTCCGGGCAATTCCGAAAGTGCTTCATTGAAAGTATAACTTGATCGGTCTGTGTTGTTCGGTTACATATGATGAATAAATTCATCGACAAGTTTGGCAATTTCTTCTTCCTTACCGTAAAGGCGTTCGCTCAAATCTTTGTCTTCGTAAGCTTTCAAATGATCTACAAAACGGTCGATAACGCCGGGAGGGAAAACGCCATTGGCCTCAAATTGTGCTCTCGCGGCCTCAAGCTTATCAGCTGATTCGTAACATGACGTAGGCAAGCCTTTAAGTTTTTCAAGTTTGTCTTTATGTTCTTCGTCAAAGATATTCACATCCATATAGAGTTTCTCTGCCAGGTCAAGGCCGTTTTCCATTTCCAGACCATGCTGTGCAGCTACTATGATACCTGCTACAAAATGATACAGGTCGGCAGAACCATCACCAGACCGCAACTCTACGGTTTGTTTTACTTCATTGACAGCCTTCAGATTTTTATCCTGTGGGTTCTCCAACGCGGCCATTTTGTTGGCTTCTCCCAGCCAACCAAGTGGTACACGCACCAGCACAGAACGGTTACGGTCGCCCCAGCAAATGTTTGTGGGGGCCTCCTGATGAGGAACCAAACGCAGGTATGATGTAGGAATAGTGTTTCCAAAAGCAGTTAACGATTCAGACATATCAAGTATTCCCGCTATCATTTTACGTGCATCATCACTAAGTTTTCCATCTTCGATCATCATATTACGGCCGTCTTTTTCGAGCATCATGTGAATATGAAGCCCGCTACCGGCCTTACCTACTGTGATCTTAGGTGCAAAACTCAGCAGTAAACCATATTCATCGGCCAGCATGCGCAGTATCCATTTGGCAATTACCATTTGATCTACAGCATCCTCTGCCGGAACCGGCAAAAACTCAATTTCTTGTTGTTCATATATGTATTTATCGTCGGTAAAATTACCAACTTCTGAGTGAGCGTATTTTATTTTACCACCGGCCATGGCTATAAGCTCCATTGCATCATCTTTAAAATCCTGGAAATTGCTAAACGGACCTGATTCATGATACCCGGCCTGATCACGGGCCGGATAAAGGTTCCCCATTTCCCTGGGCATTATCAGATAATACTCAAGTTCGCCCATAGCGCGAAAGTTATAACCTGTTTTTTCTTTGAATGATTGTTGGGCCTTTTTGAGAATATACTCCGGAGCACTTTCAAGTGGTTTACCTTCATTGGTGTAAAAGGCACATAAAATATCAACGCTGGGGTGTTCACTAAATGGATTAACAAAAGTGGTTTTGTACCGTGGTACAACATATAAATCAGAAGAACCGGCTTCTACAGACGAAAATAAGGAACTACCATCAACCCGCTCCCCTGATGAGAGAATGGAATCTAAGTGTTCTTTTCCGGTTATGACAAAAGTTAATTTTTTCAACTTTCCATCTTCAGCAATATAACGGAAATTGATCATTTCAATTTCATTATCCTCCACAAACTGAATGATATCATTCTTAGTAAACTCGCAAGCGGGCTTTTTTAAGTATCGCACCAGCTTATTCGGATTCAGGGAAATTTCACAATCTCTCATGGGATATAGTTTTATATTATTGATCTAACATTTCAAACGTTTGCAATATACATGAAAAAATAAGGCCTCATCAGCCTGTTTTTTTCATTTTGTAACTCCAAAAATAGCAGACAGAAATGTAAATACCAATGAAAACTGATTAAATATAAACATTGCGTGCTTTTAAACAGTTTTCAAATTTTTCATTTACCCTTTACCATGGGCACAAAAGAAAAATTACCATAACTTGATTTGATAAATTCTCCATCTTCCTGCTTTTGCCACCTTTGCATTTCCTGTATGCTACGCTCCCCAATTGGAGCAACAATATAACCCCCGGGCTTCAATTGGTTCAGAAGTGTTTCCGGCATATAGGGTGCACCGCAGGTAATTATTATTTTATCGTACGGGCTATAGGCTTCTTTACCTTCATACCCATCGCCCAGAAAAAATTGAATTCGTTTATATCCCATTTTTTCCAGTATTTGCTGCGATTTTCTATACAAATCACGATGTCGTTCGATGGTATAAACCCGGGCACGCATTGCAGCTAAAATGGCAGCCTGGTAACCTGAGCCTGTACCTATTTCCAAAATTTTATCACCTGATTTCATCTCAAGTAATTGCGTCTGAAAGGCCACTGTAAAAGGCTGAGAAATTGTTTGCCCCGATCCAATGGGAAAAGGTTTATCATCATAAGCATGTTCTGTAAATGCCGAATCGAAGAAAAAATGGCGTGGCACATCACGCACAGCCTCTAAAACCTGCTGATCGGTAATTCCTTTGTGAGCAATTTCTTTAACAAGCTGATTACGCATGCCTTTATGTCTATAGGTATCTTGCATAGCCAATTTTTTGGGGAGCACGAATATACAAAAAAGGCAGGAACAGGAATAAATATCATCAAAAACTTCGTTCTACATTTTCCGGACAACATCAACTCATTAACAAAACTTTAACACACACAGTTAATAAAAAAATAAAAGCAAATAACTATATAATAACACATTAGGACCGTTAACAATGTATGTACACAAGCTCAATATAAACTAACAAATGTAAGATATAAGTAATTTAAATTTCATAAATTTGGTTATTACTGCAATAGCCTATGTTTGAGTCATACGAGTTAACGGACAAATTTTCCCGTCGCCGTGAAATTGTTTTTGTCATGCTGGCAGGTCTTTTCCTTGGGACACTTGCTATGTTAAATATTCTCGGCATTTCAAGACAACTGGATTTATCATTTACTTTTTTAGGGTTTAAACTTCCGGTATATCTTTTTGTAGGCGTGCTGCCATACCCGATAACGTTTTTGTGTACTGACTTTATCAGTGAGCTTTACGGTAAAGAGCGCGCCAGAGCCGTTGTACTTACAGGTTTACTGATTAACATCTGGGTGCTGTTTATCATGTGGATTGGTGGTGCATTGCCCATAGTTCCGGAAATGGAACCGGGAACAGTTGTCCCTTCCTTAGATGATCCGAGTTATGCTTTTTATGAAATCAGAAGATTAACTTTTGGGGCAACTCTGGCCTCGATGATTGCTTATTTAACAGCTCAATTTGTTGATGTTCATATATTTCATTTCTTGAAAAAATTAACCAAAGGCAAGCACCTGTGGTTAAGAAACAATGGATCAACACTTATAAGCCAGCTTGTTGACAGTATTTCTGTAACTCTGATAACATATTACTATGCAAAGGCCATTGAAATAAAAGAAGATAGTGTCTACCATACACTACTGGTGCTTATTGTCTCAGGGTATGTTTTCAAATTGTTATCGGCTTTACTTGATACTATCCCATTCTATATAGGTGTAAAATTTTTATCGAAGTATCTCGATATAGATCCAAATAAAAAATATCACCCGAAGGAAAAATAATGAAAACCATCAACTACATATCAAAAATACTGAACATTAGAGCAGAAGAAAGATCAGCTGTTTTTCTTCTACTTGGACAAACAGTATTTCTGGGTATTTTCCTGGCACTATTCGACATTTCCACCACCTCGCTTTTTATCAATACTTTTGGTGAGTCAATGATTTCTAAAGCTTTCCTGGTATCAGGTATTCTGGGCTTTGCATTATCTGCCATTTATTATCGCTTGCAATCTATGTGGAAATTCTCCAGGCTTATTATTATGAACCTGCTTACCATAGCGGTTATTACGTTTTTGCTTCGGAGCTCTTTCTATTTTAGTGATAGTGAAGCCCTTGTGTTTAGCGCTTTCATTTTAATGGGACCTTTAAACCTACTTGGTGTGATTGGTTTCTGGGGCATGGCTGGTCGGCTATTCACCTTAAGGCAGGGCAAAAGGCTTTTTGGATTGATTGACACTGGACAGATCTTCGGTATGATTATGATTAGTTTTTTGGTGCCCGTTTTATTGAATGTCCTTAATAGCAGTAAAGATCTGCTATTTATTAGTGCAATAAGTGTTTTTATAGCGTTTGTAATACAGATTGTAATAGTTAGAAAATTTAATCTCAACCAGATACGAGGCCAATCAGATAAGGATGAAGAAAAGCTTAAAGTTCAAGATATCTTTCGTAATCGCTATATCAGGTCAATGACTTTTTATGTGGTGTTTTCGGTACTGGCAGCGTTTTTCATGTTCTACATTTTTCTGCCTACAACCAAAATGCTATATCCGGGCGACAGGGAATACACTGTTTTTTTGGGAATGTTTACCGGTACCCTTATGATCTTTACCATTCTTATTAAAACAGTAGCATATGAAAAAATCACTAAAAATTACGGCCTTCGTGTTAACCTACTCCTCCCTCCCATACTTTTAGGACTTTTTGTGGTATTGAGTGTGGTGGCAGGCCAAATATTTGGCGTTTCTCCTGAGGCTACAAGTTTTGTATTGTTTTTCCTTTTTGTTGCATTGGGACGCCTGTTCTCGGTCTCTTTAAAAAATGCTATTGAAACACCTTCACAAAAAATTCTCTATCAATCGCTTGACAAATCAATCAGGTATAAAGTGCAAGTTGCCATCGATGGCATGGTAAATGAGAGCGCAGCGGTGATAGCCGGCCTGCTTCTGTTTGTAATGAGTTCTCTCGGGGTTTTCAATATTACACATTATGCATACTTGTTAATGGCCATTGTAGGCGCATGGGCTGTAATAGCTTACTTTGTTTACAAACAATACAGAGCCTCACTGGGAGCTACACTTGAAAGCGAAACCGAAAAAATTGTGGAGAAAAAAGCTGAAAAAATTAATGAAGAACTTTTAAAATACCAGAATAACTCAAGCTCCGGCAAAAGAAAAAGCCTTCAACTATTTAAAGAAACTTCTCCGGCTAAACTAAAAGATTTTTACAAAAACTGTTTATCATCAGATATTAGTGAAACGCACCAATCAATTTTGCTGGATATAGAGAAAAACACGGCTTTTGAACTCATCCCCGACTTAAAATCGTTTGCAAAAAAGACCGCAAATAAGGAGCTAAGGGAAAAAGCCCAAAAAATTGCCGATAATTTTGAAAATTTGCTTCAAGCACACCAGCAAGAGAAACAAATAAAAGCCTTAACCGATTCTGTCTATCGCGACGAAAGAATTCTGGCTGCTCGTCTTATCTCCCACCTGGCAGAACCCTCGCTTGCAAAGCATATCATTATTTTGCTTCGCGATTATGACCCAAAAGTAAGAATAGCTGCAATAGAGACTGCTGCAACACTTAAAGAGCCTAATAGCCGCGCTGTAATTATTGATTTATTGGCCACAGATCAATACAATTTATACTGTTTCGAAGCACTCAAAAAATATGGTGAAGATGCGCTCGACGAACTTGAACAATTCTTTTATAAATCAGGCCTTAACCAGTTCATACAAATACAAATTATTAAATTATTTGCATTCATTGGTAAAAAAGCCACCAATTACCTTGTAAATAAACTCGAACTTACGAATCAGCATATCATCGATGAAACATTGAAAGCATTAATTCACATTGATTTTAAACCAAGAAATGAAAGTGAAAAACAAAAACTTATCGACTTACTAAAAGAACAAATCAGGGTGATGGCCTGGAACATGAATATCAACATAAACCTCTCGGAAGAAAAACATGGCATTGCCATAATTAATGCATTTGAAGAAGAAAAGAACAGTACGCAATATAAAATTCACATCATCCTTGAATTATTATACAACAAACAATCATTAGGGCATGTAAAACACAACCTTGACCAGGCCACTTCAGAGAGCATTAGTTACGCCATAGAGCTGCTGGATTTGTTTGTTGATGAAGAAATTAAACCAGTTCTTTTCACACTTTTTGAAGACGTCTCAGAGGTAGAGAAAGTGCGGCGCTTACAAGATCACTTTCCACTCAATAAAATCACAGAAAATACATTGCTTTTCGATATTATAAATCGTGACATTAATTTCATATCAAGATATACCAAAGCTTGTGCATTAGCCAGCCTGCAAAAGTTGGAGTATGCAGCCAATGCTACTACAATAGCCCAGGTTTTCAATCCAGACACGTTATTGCGCCAATTAGCAGTAAAAAGCCTGGCAACTTCAGATAGTGAAAAATATCGTGAGGTGCTTCAAAGACTGGACCGACAACGCAGATTAGAATTGGAAAAAACAGCCATGAAAGAAGCAGACCAAACGATTTATGGGATAATCAATAAAGTAAGAAACTTTGAGGTTTTCAAAAACCTGAATAGCAACGAATTAAGTAGCGTGATTGAAGAATCGGCAATCTACACAGTAAGGCGTGGTGATAATTTACAAATTAAAAACTCAGGCCTCGATTTTCTTATCATGGTTGCCGGAACTGCAGAAATAAATCTTAACCAGGAAAAAAACCTGTTTGATCAAGGTGATGTAATTGCATCAAAATATTTTGATGAACAAAATGAGCTGATCATAGAGGCAAAAACAGCAGCAATTGTACTATATGTGCCCTTTATCATTGCACACAGATATATCACTAACCCGAAGACACAATCATCATTAATGACTAGAATTATTTAACAGCTATGAATACAAAAACCAACAAAAAAAGGAGACGCTACACAACAATTTTTAAACAACTGATTTTAAATGTTATATTTCCAGTTGTTGTTGCACTTGTGGTACTTGCAAGTTTGAATTACTATCAAACTCAAAAAATTCTGCGTGAGGCAAATCAAACCAAAAACTACATCATATCCAATGAAATAAAACACATCATGGAACTTCAGGATGTAGGACTAGAGGCAATTGAAGAGCAAAAGAACAAAGTACTTAAAGCGTTTAGTTACAAGTTAGTGGAAAAGTATTTTGCCAACACAAAAAACCTAGAGCAAGCCAATTTAAAATCTATCAGAAAAGAGCTTGGCATGGACTCCGACTATTATGACATCTATGTCATAAACAGGCAGGGTGAAGTGGTTAATACAACTTTTGACAAAGACCTTAACCTCAACTTCTTCGACTTTGGCGAAGATCACAAACAATACCTTTTAAATATTTTTGACAAAGGCCAGTTCGTAAGTGAGCGATTTGCCATTGAAGCCTCAACCAAAAGGCTTAAAAAATTTACTTATCATCCCACGCTCGACAACCAATATATTATAGAGCTAGGTGCCTATTCTCCCAGAGCTGATGAGCTTATAGCCAGAATTCAAAATATTTTGAGAACCATTGCCGAGAAGGAAGCCAATATTATTTCCGTAGATTTATTTATAAGCGAGGAAAAACCCTTTTCGCTTACAAACAACACCATAAGCTCACAAGATTCGATAATGCTTCGGAAAACCTTTGCAAGTAAAGATACCAATACCATAAAAGTACAAACCGACACATCGGCCCTTTACTATGAATACATCTATATGGAAAGGGAAAACACAGACCTGTATAAAAAATCAGTCATCAAAATAGTGTCAGACCGAAGCAGAGATAAGCAAATTCTCTTTAATGAACTCGTCAAATCAATCAGCATTTCTTTAGTAACCATATTGCTGGTAATCATCATCATTTATTACAAAACAAAAGTAATTACAACTCCCATCAAACGACTTGTTGAAAACGTAAATCGCATAGCAAAAGGAGACCTGAGCGACAGGGCACTTATAGAAGGCAGCAACGAAATTGCCACACTTTCAAAGCACTTTAATCAAATGATTGAACGTATTGAAGAGTACTATAATGTGCTGGAACAAAGAGTAGCAGACCGCACCAAAGAAATTGAGCAGCAAAAAGAAGAAATTACAGCCCAACGCGATGCACTTGCAGACAAAAACCAACGAATAGAGGTAGCATACAAAAAAATAGAGGAGCAAAACTTACATATAACCGACAGTATAAAATATGCTGAGCAAATACAAAAAGCACTTTTACCACCTGAAAAAGTTCTATTAGACAGCTTCCCTGATTCATTTGTACTTTTCAAACCCAAAGACATTGTAAGCGGAGACTTTTACTGGACACGCCGTATTGAAGATAGACGCATATTTGTGGCAGCCGACTGCACCGGACACGGTGTACCCGGAGCATTTATGAGCCTTTTGGGTATTTCTTCACTAAATGAAATTGTAACCCCTGACCGCTCTGATGATGCAGCTAAAATTCTCGATCGCTTAAGAAAATACATCAAAAAATCATTACGGCAAACCGGTAAAGAAAAAGAACAAAAAGATGGTATCGATCTGAGCCTGTGTATTTATGCCCCTGAAAAGAAAAAACTGGTTTGTGCAGGAGCAAATAATTCAATAGTGTTAATTAGAGATAATGAAATAGAGCTAATTAAAGCCGACCGGATGCCCATTGGAATTTATCGGAAAGAACATCCCTTTACCAACCACGAAATTGACGTCAAAGACGGGGATATAATATACATGTTTTCTGATGGATATCAGGATCAATTTGGTGGTCCGGAAGGTCGAAAATTCCTTGCTAAAAACTTCAGAAAGTTGTTGCTGAAAGTGCACGGGCTACCCCTGGAACAACAGCGTAAAGAGATAGATATCACAATCAAAAACTGGATGAAAGACGAAGAACAAGTAGATGACATACTGGTAGTTGGACTAAAACTATAAAAATTTGATTATGAATCCACAAAAAATATTTGTGAGTTGTGCCACCCAAAGTGAATTGGTATTTGAAAACTGGATTAGAAAATTCTCCAATACTATCAAACTGCTATTAGAAAACTATATGAATAGCAATATTGATATTGTAACAAGTTTCGATAAAAATAAAACTCAATTTATCGAACAGGCAGATACAATTTTAATGGTGGTGTCATCAGGCTATTATACCGATAAAAATGCCCGCAAAGAAATAGAACAAATTCAAAAGCTTGAAAAAAACACATCAAAAACCATTTACAAGCTAATTTTTACCGACAATACCGAAACAGCAGATAAAGATGAACTAAGTGCTATACCTTATAATTTTTATCTGGAAAACCCATTTGGCCAAATCGACCTTAGCAATCAGGATGATTATGTGTCGGAAAAATCGTTTTGGTTAAAGTTGGTAGATTTCTCTATGGCCGTTTGCCCTGAATGCAATTTAAATTTAAAAGATAGCAAGCACCGGGTTTTTATTGCCGAAACAGGCCCCGACATGCAAGATAAAAAAGACGCTTTAATTAGGGAACTACAACACAATGGTTATGGGGTTATTACCGTCGGCCAGGAAAAACTCACACCAGATGAAACAAAAAAACAAATTGAAAAGGCATGCGAAGAAGCTGATATAATTGTACACATAATAGGCGGTGTAAAAGCCAGAGACGCAGACGGAGAAGATATAATTACCTTACAAAACAACATAGCTGCCGGGCATTGTGAAAAAACCGGAAAAGAAAACCGCTTAATATGGATACCGGAAGACTTGCTTATAAAAGACGAGAACCAAAGATTATTGATAGAAAAACTTAAAAGAGACAATACTGCTTTGCCAGGGGCCGAAATTGTGCAAATCCCTACAGAAACGTTCAAAGACATTTTACTCCACAGATTAAAAGAAAAAGAAAACCCAATTAAACTCAATGGCACCAAGCAAAATATCGCATACCTAATCTATCATCCACACCAGAAAAATAAAATTAGGGAAATAAAAGCACAATTCGAATCTGAAAACATTAGAGTGATAGATACGCTGATTGCTGAAAACAAAAAAGAACTGCTTTTTCATCACTGGCAAAGCCTGATTATTTGCAATAGTGTAATATTACTCTATAACGAAAATTACCCGGAATGGCTCGAAAGTAAAAAGAAAGATATTATTAAAGCTACAGGACTGGGCCGTAAAGCCCCAATAATGCACAGAATATTACTATTAGAGCCGGGCACAAAACCTGATACAAAACTGAAAAAAGAATTCGAAATTGTGGAAAACAAAAAAGAAGCCCTTAACGGGTTAGCCAAAAATCTGATTAGCAAAACTGAATTATAGCATATGAGCCCACGTTCTAACAATAACAGCAAAATGTTCAATCCCTTTCCAGGATTAAGACCATTTTCTACGTCCGAAAGCCATCTCTTCTTTGGGCGCGAAGGTCAGAGCGAGGAAGTATTGAGCAATTTATCACAAAACAAATTTGTGGCAGTAGTTGGTTCCTCCGGAAGCGGGAAATCATCACTGATGTATTGTGGAGTTGTACCAATTCTTTATGGAGGCTTTATTACAGAAGCAGGTTCGAAGTGGAAAATAATCTTATCGCGGCCGGGTAACGATCCCATTGGAAATTTGGCTAAAGAAATAGCCCGGGTTAACAAAAACAGCGCACAAGACAATTCCGAAAACAATTATAACCCGAAGCTTATAAGGGCAATTCTGGAAAGCAGTTCAAAAGGTTTGGTAGAAGCCCTTAAACAAACAGGCAGTAAAAATGACCAAAATTATCTCATCTTAGCCGACCAATTTGAAGAGCTTTTCCGCTTCAGAAAAAAGTTTGGCAATGAAAATGCTGTAAACGAATCCTTTGCCTATGTCAGGTTAATCATCAACGCCATCAAACAATCAGATGTGCCCATATATGTGGTAATGACAATGCGCTCAGACTTTATTGGCGAATGCGCCCAATATCAAGAGCTAACCGACATGATTAACACCAGCCATTACCTAATTCCGCAAATGAACCGGGACAATTTCAGGTTAGCAATAAAAGGCCCGATAGCTGTTGGTGGTGGAAAAATATCAGAAAAACTGGTCAATGAACTCCTCAACGACCTTGGTGATAATCCCGACCAGCTACCGATTCTGCAACACGCTTTAATGCGCACCTGGGACTTCTCGATGAAACATTCGGGAGGGAAGGATGAACTGGATATAGTGCATTACGATTCCATTGGACGTATGGAGAAAGCACTCTCCAACCACGCCAATGAAGCTTTCAATGAACTATCGCCTCAAGAAAAAGAAATATGCGAAAACATGTTCAAAACCCTTACAGAAAGGGGAAACGACAACAGAGGCATCAGGCACCCGTCCAGCGTAGAAGAAATTGCCGCCATAACCAATGCTGACGAAGCTACAGTTATAGAAGTTATAGAACATTTCAGGGCACCCGGGCGGTCATTCCTGACATCTGCCGACAAGACGCTCAAATCGACATCAATCATAGACATATCGCATGAAAGCTTAATGCGTATTTGGGACAAGCTAAAAGTTTGGGTAGATGAAGAAGCAATGGCCATTCAAATGTACATGCGTCTTTCAGAAGCAGCCGCCATGTACCAGGAAGGCAAAATTGGATTATGGCGCCCGCCTGATTTGCAGCTGGCCCTTAATTGGCGTAAAGAAAAACAACCAACCCTAACATGGGCCAAACGCTTTTCTCCGGCATTCGAGCGGGCTATGGTTTACCTCGAAACCAGTGAAAAAGCGCACCTTGCCGAAGAAGAAAACAAAATCCGCCTGCAGAAGAAAGCCCTTAGACGATCACGCATATTCGCGATAGTGCTTGGTTCGGCGGCAATTATTTCACTGGGTTTTATGGTGTATGCCATAACCATGCAGGCTGAATCCAACAAGCAGCGCATTATTGCAGAACAACAAAAAGAAGAGGCAGAAATACAGCGTAAAGAAGCTGAAACACAAAAAGAACTTGCCCTTCAGAAAGAGCAAGAGGCGCAGGAACAACGCGAAATTGCTTTAAAAAATGAGAAAGAAGCACGCGAACAAACGAAAATTGCAGACATGCAACGAAAAATCGCGGTAGCTAACCTAAAAGAAGCAAATCGGCAAAAAGAAATTGCAACTCAGCAAACCCAGGAAGCTCAAAAACAAAAGCAAATTGCCGATAAAAAATCGCAGGAAGCCCTGTTTGAGAAAAACAAAGCCGAACAAGCACAAGAAAGAACCAAAGAGCTACGAATGCTCTCTATTGCTCGCTCCATGGCTGTTAAATCTGCACAAATGGAAGAGAAAAAGGACCTCAAGGCACTTTTGGCTTATCAGGCCTTTCAATTCAATAGGCAATATGGTGGAGATTTGTTTAATCCCGATATTTATGATGGCCTTTACTACGCTATAAAAGCAAAAAACAACCCTGATTTTAACACTTTTAAAGGTCATACAGATGCTGTAAGAGCATTAAAATTTAAGCCTTCAAACAACAATGAATTATATAGTGCAGGCAGCGACGGCGACATCATGCAATGGAACCTGCAAGACAACCTAAAAGGTAGAGATAAAATATATGCTAACGATGAGATAATCAGAGATGTTGCTTTTAGCCCCAACGGACAATTGATGGCCATTGCTGATGACCATTTTAATGTAAGTCTTGTTGATTTGAATAGTCAGAAAGATTCCGTTTTATACAGACACAAAAATATTATTACCTCGTTAATATTTGCCGACGACCAAACCATCATTTCATCGAGCACAGACAGTACAATTATCATAAATAATATTTTTTCGGGCGATCGAAAACAAATGGAAGAAAATGCCCAAATATGGGATATGGAACTGGCTCACCACATGAATAAATTGCTCTGTTTAACAAATCAGCCAGCTGCAATAATGTTAGATCTAACAAATTACAAAAAAAATACTTTCTATAATGGCCCAAAAACTTTTTATGCCGGCACCATAAGCAACAACGACAGCCTGCTCGCTTTAGGCGGAAAAAAAGGCTCAATTACAATTTTCACAATCAAAGATCTCATGCTTTCTAAAGAACTCAATGCACACAATGCAAGAATAAACGACATAGCCTTTAGTCACAACAATGAATATCTTGCTTCGGTAGCATTCGATGGTACAGCACGCATTTACCAGACACAGAATTTCGACAAAACACCCTTATTAATAAGAGACTACAGTTCGTGGGGTATGGCATTATTATTCAACAACGATGACAACGAATTATTTACCTCATATGTAGACTCCAACATCAAACGCTGGGATCTGGATTGCAACATCATGGCCAATAAGCTTTTACCTCACATTCAGCGCAGTATGACCCAAAAAGAATGGGAAACATATGTAGGAAAAGATATTCCGTATATCAATACTATTGAACACTATAAACAATAAGTCAACATGACTGCACAAATCAAAAATAAACACTTATTACACAGGCTATATTTGCCGCTTGCCTTGTTGATAATGAGTTTTACAGTGTTGCCATACAACGCTTCAGCGCAATACCAATGCACACAAACACTTAAAGCAGCAGAAAAAGCCTACGATGAAGGCCGAATAGAAGAAATACCGGAAATGCTGGCAAGCTGCATAGAAAGAGGATTTTCACGAGAAGAAAAAATCAGGGGTTATAAATTGGTAATTAATGCTCATTTGTTTAATCAGGACCTGAACCAGGCATCTCAAAAAATGCTGGAATTCCTTAGGTTTCATCCGGAATATGAACCTTCTGAAAACAATGAACCTGCCGAATTCTTAAGCCTCTACAATAAATTTGAAACCTTACCCTATTTGTCGATTGGTGGCTATGGAGGAATTAATTTTAGCAATATTACTGTAATAAAAAGCTATACCATAAGCAGCACAAGCGAAACCCATTATGAATATCAATCGCCCGGTTTCCAGTTTGGAATAAAATTCAGCAGACCCATCTATAAAAATATAGCTATTAGTGCTACACCGGGATTTGTGAGACATACTTTCCGGTATACAGAAAAGGCACTTGATTACAGCACACTCACCATTTCTGAAAACCAGGATTACATTGTGCTGCCTTTTTCAGGATCGTTTATTTATCCAATTAAAAAGTGGCATCCCTATATTAGCCTGGGGATCTCTACCGAAGTTCTTATGGGCGCTACAGGAACACCCGAAAGAACATATACAAACAATGCACAGCAACCCGTATCAGGCACCGACATTGATCTTACCGATATGAGACAAAAACTCAATATTTCTCTATTTGCAGAAATTGGTTTAAGGTATAAAATTCCACACGGATATTTCTTTGCTTCTGGCCGATACTACCATGGGTTGCTAAATCAGGTGAATGAAGATAAAAGATACAGCAACTCCGAACTCAATTATATCTACTATTATATTGATGACGACAGAAGACTGAACAACTATGCCATAAGCATAGGATATATGTACATGCTCTATAAACCCAACCGAAAAAAATAGCTTGACTCATGCAAAAAATATTTGTGATTTTACTCATTGCGCTTTTAACCATATCCTGTCAAACAGATGATTCAGGTGAAACTGCTAATAAAGAATCCTTCATGCGGCTTTACGGCGGTTCTTATAGCGATGAAGGTCATAAGGTTCTGCAAACCACAAATGGTGGTTACTTCTTAACCGGATCTGTAAGCGATGAGAATGAACTAACCGATATGTATGCACTTAAAATCAACAGCATGGGCGATGTAGTCTGGCAGGTTGTAATAGGCGACTCTTTAAACGACTACGGATCATCTTTTTGCATATCAGAAGATCAATCAATACTGTTTGCAGGCACTACCACAATGCTTAACACTAATAAAACCAATGCGCTGGCAGCTAAAATTTCTTTTGATGGAAATGTGCTATGGAAAAAAACCTATGGCAGTATAAATAATGAACAAATAAAAGATGTAATTGCAACCAGTGACGGTGGATATATGTTAACCGGTTTTATTAACACAGCAGGGCAACATGACATATTTTTGCTAAAAATTTCGGCCACCGGAGATAGCCTGTGGACAAAAACATATGGCGGGCCGGAATTGGATGAAGCCAACTCAATATGTAATAGCCACAATGGCGGGTATATTCTTTTTGGTACCAGTGAGAGCTTTGCTGAGCCAGGGCAGGCATCTGCCAATATGCTGGCCCTTGAGGTCAATGCCAATGGAGTGCCTATTGACCGCAGCACCTTTGGCGGAGAGCTGGATGATTTTGGACAGTCGGCCCAAATGACCAATGATGGTTACATATTTACAGGTACAACCAACAGCATGGGAGCCGGTGACTCTGACGTTTTTGTTGTTAAAACCGGAAGTAATATTCATGACATCGAATGGAGCAAAGCTTTCGGAGGAAGAGAAACAGAGACCGGGAATTGTATTGTACAACTAACAGATGGAAACTATACCGTTGCCGGGAGCACAGAAAGTTACGGAAATGGTAGTAATGATGCCTACCTGTTATTAATCAGTGATCAGGGAAACCTGATATTGGAAAAGACATACGGAAGTACAGCCTCTGAGTGGGCCAACTTTCTTACCCAAACCTCTGATGGAGGCTTCATCTTTACAGGAGCTTCAAACCATGCAGAAAACAGTATGATTACACTTATCAAGGTCAACAAAGACCTGGAGCAACATTAACTAAAAACCATGCATAATGTCGTTAAACATTATGATATAAAAAAACAGCTACTATGAAAACATTTCTACTCATAATCAGCGGGTTACTTGTTTGGAATACACTTTCTGCACAAACTATTACAGATGCAGCATATAATTCCAACACAGGAGCACTTACCATAAACGGGTCAAGTTTTAACAGCAGCGGAAACGAAAACGTATTCCCAACCAGAATAACCATCAAAGGTTACAATGCTACAACCTACACCCTAACCAATGCAACGCCGGTAGGTGATGCAGGACCAAATTCTGTAACCCTCAATATAGGAGGCATAGACAGAGCTTATATGAATGCTATACTTGATCAGGATGGCACTACCTCATCTTTTTCTGATGACTATGAACTCATAGTAGACACACTTTGGAATGAAGCCGGCTCTGACTACCAGGATGGTATAGCTATTACTGTTTCCAATTTTGCAGCCCCGCAAATTACAGCTGCTGAATATTACTACAATACGGGAAAGTTTGTATTTACATGTACCCATCTGGCCTCTGACCTAACTTCAAATAATGATATTAATGTAAGTCATTTTAGCATTAAAGGTTTTAACAATAACACCTACACGCTTGGCACATCAACATCTGATTTGGAAGTTACCAACTCTACAAGTTTCACTATATATTTAGAGGGCGATGATAAATCCGGCGTAGATGATCTGCTTGACCTCGAAGGCACTGCAGCCTCCGATGGCACAACATACAATATTAACGCAACAGAAAACTGGAATGCTGCATCTACCGCAACTGATTTAGACAATACAACACCCGTAACTGTCTACAATGTGCCGCTACTCTCAGATGCCACAGCATCAGACACCGATATTTGCCCGGGTGAAAACATTACCCTGAATGCTAATCCTTCAGGTGCCACCGGAACATATTCGTATGCCTGGTCATCTATTCCTTCAGGCACTTATACAAACACCGAGGACCTAAGCGTTTCGCCTACCGAAACCACAGCCTACTATGTTACAGTAACTGATGGTGCAAAAAGCCATTCTTCCAATGTTGTTATATCAGTGCGACCGCTACCTGAGCTCTCCAGCACCAAATTCCCGGATCCGATATGCTCCGGGACAGTATTTAGCTACACCCCGTCAAGTAGCCAAAATGTGACCTCTTTTGCCTGGCACCGGGAAGATATTGCCGGAATAAATGAAGCTGCTTCGAGCAATACAGGCACCATATCAGAAACACTGACCAATTCGACCAGCAGCCCCGTTACCGTAAAATATTATTATGAATTGACTTCCAATGCAGGTTGTGTAAATACCGATTCCATCAGCTTTGATGTAAATCCCAACGGGCAGGTCAATGATATTTTGGACCAAACCGTATGCAATGGCAACAATACAAGCACCATTAATTTCACAACCAATAACAGTGGAGGAACAACTACTTACGAATGGAACAACGATAACAATTCAATCGGTATTGCGTCGTCCGGCACAAACGATATTGAGTCCTTTACAGCTATAAACAATGGAACGGCTCCTACAACCGCTACAATTCAAGTTACGCCAACTTTTGAAAACGGTGGTATTAGTTGCGCCGCCACAACGCCTAAAAACTTCACCATAACAGTAAACCCATCGGCGCAGGTCGATGATATAACCGACAAAATAGCTTGCCATTCAGAAACAGTTCCCGAAATTGTATTTAGCACTTCAAACACCGGTGGAACAACCACCTACTCCTGGTCAAGCTCCACAGAAGCAGGTTTCGGAACAGGCGGTAATGGAAATATTGCAGAATTTACTGCCACCAATACAGGCACCACACCAAAAACAGCTACTGTAACGATCTATCCGGAATATACAAACAACGCTGTAACCTGCAACAGCACCACAAAAACCTTCGACATTACTGTTAATCCCAATGGTCAGGTCAATGCCTTAACCGACCAAACTTTATGCAATGGTGAAACAACAAACTACATTAATTTCAGCACAAACAATTCTGTTGGGACCACCACGTATGACTGGACCAACAGCATCCCGGCTATTGGCCTTACCTCCAGCGGAAATGATGATATTAATACTTTTACAGCGCAAAATACAGGCACAAGCCAAATTAATGCAAAAATAAAGGTAACTCCCAAATTTGTTTTTAGCAGCAAAGAATGTATCGGTGTCCCCGACTCACTCTACATCAATGTAAATCCTTCACCTGATGTTTCGTTCACAATGCCACAAACAACCTATAGTAATGATGCACCTGCTGATACCATCACCGGGGCTACGCCTTACGGCGGCATATTTTCAGGCCCCGGCATCATTGCCAGCGACAGCACATTTCACCCTTCAAGCGCGGGAGACGGAACACACACCATTAATTACACATATACAAATGCCAATAACTGTTCCGGCACAGCCACAAATACAGTGAATGTGGTACCCCCCGGAGGGTCAATTATAAGCCTTGAGCCATATTATTGCGATTATGCACAGCCAGATATAATTATTGGCCAACCAGAAGATGGAGGAACGGTCAATTGTATCGGATGTGGCTTTCAGGCAGAAAGCTGGCTTATACCCGTCGATGATACAACAGCCATTATCGATCCTGCTACTGCGCCCAAGGGAGACATAACCGTTATTTATACTTTTGAACAAGGCGGAACCCTTTTCGATGTAGTGAGAACAGCAAAAATTCACGAAATCAAAAACATCACAAGTTTTAGCGGACTCAAAGACAATTATTGCATCGACGGAGACACAACACAGCTTAATGGTTACCCTGATGGAGGAAGCTTTAATGGCAAAGGCATAACAAACGTAAGTATTTTTGATCCTGAAACAGCAGGCATAGGAAATGACACTGTTAAATACATCTACCAAATTGCATCAACGGTATGCAGTGATACCGCAATAAATATTGCCACCGTACACGATCTGCCAGCCCCAACATTTGCTGCAGAAGTCCAATATTGCGAAAACGGTAGTCCTGTGAGTTTAACTGGTGTTCCTTCAGGTGGTACTTTTAGCGGACCAAACCTCTCGGGAACAAATCCTGTTACATTCACACCCACCTCCTCTATCGCGGGAATAAACACCATAAGCTATACCGTCACTGACACAAACGGATGTACAAACACTTTTGATCATCAATTTGAGGTTACACAAGTAGCAAATGTTGGCATTGAATCCATAAATGCAAGCTATTGCATCAATGGTGATACCGTAGCATTAAGAGGAGAAGTAGCCGGAAGTTTTGTAGGAAGTGGAGACTTTTCAGGCGCTGGAATAACCGATAATACAGCAGATGACGGACTGGGGAATTTCATACCTTCAGACGCAGGTATAGGTGGGCCATACAACATCAATTTTACATACACGGATGCCAATAACTGCCTGGCTACCAGCACTGAGTCGGTTCTGGTAAGGGAACTGCCTACCGTTTCTATCAATAACCTGGAAAGCCTTTACTGCATTGGATCCCCGGACGAAATAATTACAGGTGTGCCGCAAAGCAGCAGTGGTACCTTTGCATATGTAGGAGATCCAAACGATCTGAATAACTATGGTGATGGAACGGCCAATTTCAGACCTGATCACATTAACGACACAGGATCCGTAAGCTATACCTACACTGACGATTATGGTTGCACAAACAGCTATAGCCAAAATGTTACTGTTGCTCCCCTCCCAAACGTGAATTTTGAATCCGATTCTGTGCTTTGCCCCAACGGCAGTCCAATCCAGATTATAGGGGAACCTACCGGAGGCGCATTTACAGGGCCCAATATTACAGGTACAGATACCGCCACATTTACGCCTTCTACCACTCTGATCGGGGACAATAACATAACCTATACCTATACAGATGGCAACGGTTGTACAAATACATTTACCAGAGTAATTCAAATTAATGCACTACCACTACTAAGTATTGAAACTATTGCATCAAGTTACTGTGTAAACAATGATTCAGTACTCCTCAGAGGAGAAGTAAACGGTTCTATCTCGGGTGATGGATATTTCTTTGGAAATGGAATATATGATCCCGACTCACTCGACGGACAGGCATACTTTTACCCGGATTCCGCAGGTATCGGAGGTCCGTATCAAATAACTTACACATATACCGATACCAACAACTGTGTTGCATACCTGGACCCACCTGCCAATGTACAGGTACGTTCTTTGCCCACGGTATCCATCAGTGGATTGAGCGATACATATTGCGAAGGAAGTGCAACCTCAACCATTACAGGTATTCCAAACGACAACCCGGGTGTTTTTGCATATTCAGGGCCGGCACTTAACCTTATAGACAACAGTGATGGGACAGCGGACCTTAGACCGGATTCAGCAACACTGGCCGGTATCGTTTCCTATTCATACACCGATAACTTTGGTTGTCAAAATACAGCCAATGAAACCATTAAAGTATCTGCTCTGCCGGTTGTAGGATTCACTACATCATCTTATTGTATAACCGACACCATATTCTTCTATGACACTACAATTTCAGAAGAAACAATTGCTTCCTGGTCCTGGAGCTTTGATGATATAGCTTCAGGAAATAATGCATCGACTTTACAAAACCCCAATCATTATTACGAATCTGGAGGCGATAAAGAAATAATACTTGAGGTTACCACAATAGATGGTTGCAATGCGGACCTGATAAAACCAATTGAATTAAATTCCGGACCAAGCATCAACTTCGCATGGGACAATGAATGTGCCGGAACCAGCTCAACACAATTTATTAACCTTTCTGATGATACAACACAGGTTTTATGGGAATTTGGCGACGGGTCCACCTCCACAGAAGTTAATCCAAATCATAATTTCAGCCAAATAAATACCTACGATGTCATACTGCACGTAAACAGCGCCTTTGGCTGTCAGGATTCCCTGATAAAAACACTCAACATAAGACCATACGTAAGAAACTATCCCTATTTGCAAGATTTTGAAACTGAGCAGGGCGGTTGGAATATTGATGTGAATATGCAAACAAGTAGCTGGGAATTTGGTACGCCTGAAGGCGTAATTATAAACTCGGCATATTCAGGTGTAAACAGCTGGTGTACAAACCTAAAAGGCAGCTACTATAATAATGAACTATCATCGATAACCAGTCCATGTTTTGACTTTAGCAGCATGAAAAAACCCATGATAAAGATGAATATATGGAGTGCAACACAGGAAAATATGGATGGTGCAGTACTGCAGGCTAAAATTGTCGATGAAACGGATTGGTTTAACATTGGCGGACTGAACGACGTGATAAACTGGTACAATGGAGTGGGGCTTCCAGGAAACCCGGGAGGAAACCTTAATGTGGGTAGCTACGGATGGACAGGCATTGATACAGGCTGGACAGAAGCGCGCCATAAACTCAATCAGCTGGCTGGCAAAACCAATGTTAGGTTCCGTGTATCTTTTGGTTCTGATAATAGCGGCAATACTGATGGCTTTGCATTCGACAATATCTGGCTTGGAGAACGCAGCCGTCAGGTAATAGTAGAATCTTTTACAAATGCCGCCTCCATGGGTAGTGCAAGTGTAAACCCAGACTTTAACACCTTAATGGCTGATAAATCGTCTGATGTTATAGATATTCAATACCACACAAGCTTTCCTGGTTTTGATGAACTAAATGACCAGAATCCCTCTGATCCGAGTGCCCGGACAACCTATTACGGCATTACTGACGTGCCATGGGCAGTAGTAAACGGAAACGTAATGCATACTTCAACAACACAAGTTATGAATAACGCACAAACACTGGACGAGCAAGCCCTGCTTGATCCTTTGTTCCGGATAGAACTGGAAACCATTAAAACCGACAATGAAATTGAGGTAAATGCTGAGATTAAAGCATTGCAGGGATTATCAAACCGTAACTTAACTGCACAGATATTGATTATTGAAAATGAGATTACCGAAATAACCGGAGAAAATGGTGAAACTGAGTTCCTGAGTGTATTAAGAAAAATGCTACCCAATGCCGGAGGAACCAACCTGCCAGAAAACTGGAATGCTGGCCAGAGTGAACAAATGAGTTTTTCGTGGCAATTTGAGCATGTGTACGATCCTGCTAAAATAAATGCGGTGGTATTTATACAAGATGAAACTTCTCAGCAAATATATCAGGCCGCTACAGATGATTCTACAGCCAACCAAAACGGCATTGGACACAATCTTATTGCCATAAATAAATCGGATGGTTTTATCATTTACCCCAATCCGGCGAGCGATGAAATGATTATACTCTTAAAAGATCAATTGCAATCAACCGGGCAAATCAATATTTACAACACTACAGGAAAATTAGTCGAGCAGAAAATGGTACCTCCCGGCATATACAAAGTTCCGATGAATATTTCTCATATAAAATCAGGTCTTTATATGGTGCAGATAAGAGAAAACCAAAAAATAATTGACACTCGCCGGTTTATTAAGGGATTGCAATGAAATAAGTAAGCCGTTTTAACGAAGTTATTTTGTTCTTTAGCAACTTGAAAATACTGCGAATAGCGGGCTATTTAATGAATTTTCAAGGGAGTTAAAGGGCAAAAGAACAAGTTTAAAACGTCAAGTTATTTCGGCACAATTCCTAAACTTGATTAATAGGCAAACAAAAAACGGACGATGATTTGCCGTCCGTTTTAACTTTATCTTGTTTTGAGATTAATCATTGTGAATTTTAAACATTCCCATTTCTTCGATCTCAAAGTTTTTGATATATGTAGCTCTTTGCGCATTTTCGGCATAGGCCAGTTTCAGGAATACTTTGGCGCTTTGGGCATAACTTTCATCGCGCATAGTATCAAGCAACAATAGCCATCCCATAATAATATTACCGGCCATTTCTACCATTCGACGTGCCTGTAAATTAATATAATCGTCATCCTCTGCCTGGTCATTTAATTCTTCTACTATGCTGACTACATTTTCATATTCAGCAGTCATTTCCATCAATTTGTGTTTCAGGTGCTCATATTCAGGCTTAATGGATTCATTTTCATACTCCCTGATTTGTTTCAGGAAAATCCCGGTTGTTACCCCACGAATGGCGGCTACAACCTGCAATTGCGATGTTCCTTCATAAATAGTTGTAATACGGGCATCACGGTAAATACGTTCAATTGGGTAGTCTTTCATAAACCCGGAACCACCGTGAATCTGAAGGCTGTCGTAAGCAATCTGATTACTGTATTCACTGGAAATCAGTTTAAGCAGCGGGGTATAAGCATCTGATAAACGGGTGTAATGCTTCATTTCCTGACGCTCCTCCTTCTCCAGTTTTCTCTCCTCAGAAAGGTGGGTGTAGGATTTATACACATCTACAAAACGTGTGGTTTCATAAAGCAATGCTCTAACAGCTTTAACGCGGGCATCCATGTTGGTTAACATTTCGTATACCGCAGGAAATTTGTCAATAGTTTTGCCAAACTGCGCGCGCTCAGCAGCATAATCTACCGCCTCGCGATAAGCAGCCTCAGCTATACCAACTGATTGTGCACCAACGCCAAGGCGCGCTCCGTTCATAAGCGACATCACGTATTTGATCAGTCCCATTTTGCGTGACCCAATTAATTGGGCCGGAGCATTATTAAATACGAGTTCGCAGGTTGGTGAACCTTTAATACCCAATTTATTTTCGATGCGGCGCACATTTACTGCCTGATCCTCTTTGTCGTAGAGAAAAAGCGACAAGCCACGTCCATCAACCGTGCCGGTTTCGGAGCGTGCAAGTACAAGCGAAACGTCGGCATCGCCGTTGGTGATAAAACGCTTCACGCCATTGAGGTACCACTGATCTTCTTGCTCGTTGTAAGTAGCTTTTAGCTGAACAGCCTGAAGATCTGACCCGGCATCGGGTTCAGTTAGGTCCATTGCAGCTGTAGCACCTTCATTAAATTTTGGCAGATACTTATCTTTTAAATCATCGGAGGCAAATTCATGAATGGTTTCGGCACAATCCTGCAATCCCCAGATGTTGGCAAAACCAGCATCGGCACGTGAAACCAATTCGGCGGCCATTACATAAGGAACCATAGAAAAGTTGAGTCCATTGTATTTACGTGGCAATGACATTCCGATGAGGCCTGCCTTGGTTAATGCTTCGTGGTTTTCGGCAGTACCACGGGCATACTCCACCCGGCCGTCAATTACTTTTGGGCCGTCCTGATCTACTGATTCAGCGTTGGGTGATATGGTGTTGGCGCAAATATCTCCAACAATCTCCAGCACTTTCTCATAGTTGTCGAGTGCATCTTCAAAGTCGGCAGGAGCATAATCAAATTTCTCATAATCAGCATAATTATGCTCTTTCAGGTCGACGATCTTTTTCATCAATGGATGCTCCAGATGAAATCTAAGATCTTTATTATCTGTATAGAAATTAGCCATTATTCTCAGGTTTTTTATTTCGTATTTTTCTTATATGCTTTAATCATGCGTGGAATAATTTCAGCCACATCCCCATTAATTACATAATCGGCAATTTGGTTGATGGGTGCAGTTTCATCTGTATTGATTGCAATAATCATGGATGAATTTTCCATTCCGGCGCGGTGCTGAATTTGTCCGCTTATACCACAGGCAATGTAAAGTTTTGGTCTTACCGTTACTCCGGTTTGTCCCACCTGACGCTCATGCCCGGCAAAACCTGCATCGACTGCGGCACGAGATGCTGCCACTTCTCCTCCAAGCACTTCAGCCAAATCATACAGCAAATTAAAGTTTTCGGGTGATCCCATTCCGTAACCACCGGCAATAATTACCTGCGATCCGGTAAGATTCACCTTACGTTTTTCCATATGACGCTCCACGATGCTGATAACAAAATCCTCATCTTTCACTGATTTCGATACGTCAATATTTTTAACTTCCCCTTTGTACGCTGTCTCAACTATTTCTTTTTTCATTACACCCTCGCGAACAGTTGCCATTTGTGGGCGGTGCTCAGGGTTAATGATGGTAGCAATAATATTACCACCAAAAGCCGGACGAATTTGATACAAGAGCTGATCGTATGTTTTACCCGCTTTTTTATCTTCATGCGACCCAATTTCCAGGCTTGTGCAATCTGCTGTTAAACCCGACTTAAGTTTAGAAGACACGCGTGGCCCAAGGTCTCTGCCCTGTGAGGTTGCTCCCAGTAAGGCAATTTCAGGTTTTATTTCTTTGAACAGATCTGTAATTATTGCAGTATAAGGCAATGTGAGATAATGCTCCAGGCGCTTATCTTCTGCTTTGTACACTACATCTGTTCCATATGGAAATATCTGATTTTCTACATCTTTTAGGTCTTTTCCAATAACAACAGCTTCCAGTTTCGTTTTCAATTGATTGGCCAGCTGACGTCCTTTTGTAAGAAGTTCGAGGCTCACATCGGCCACTTTTCCTTCTTCCAGTTCACATATTACAAATACACTATTCACAATTATTGCGTTTTAATAGGTTCAACATTCAGATTAGCCAATCGTATGATTTTCGATCAACTCTTTAATCATTTCTTCAACGCCGGCATCGGTATTTTCAACCTTTCTGGATTCTTTGGCTTCAAGTATCACATTCTCGATGCCTTTTACTTTTGTTGGAGAACCACTCAAACCGAGTAACTCCACATCTGCACCTACATCTTTAACGCTTAGCTCCTCAATTTGCAAATATGGTTTATTCTCAAACAATGTAATATAATCCTCGTTTGCAGCCTGCAATTCAGTCACTGTTTTTGCATACTTAAACTTCATTGTTTGCTTTGCATGTCGTGGCCTGCATTCAGGAGCCGAGGCATTTACAGTAATAACACATGGCAGTGTACTGCTTACTTCCTCTACTCCACGTTCGAGTCTGCGACGAATTTTAATCTTCTTTTTAGATATTTCAAGTACCTCTTCTGTATAGGTAATCTGAGGTAAATTCAATTTTTCAGCTACCTGTGGTCCTACCTGTGCTGTGTCTCCATCAATAGCCTGGCGGCCAGCTACAATAATGTCATAGGGACCGGTTTTTTCAATTGCTTTAGAAATGGCATACGAAGTGGCCAGCGTATCGGAACCGGCAAATGCCCGATCTGTGAGCAAATAACCATTATCGGCTCCACGGTAGAGGCCTTCTCTTATTACTTCAGCCGCTCTTCCGGGGCCCATTGTGAGCACCGTTACAGTTGAGCCGGCTACACGATCTTTAATGCGCAAGGCTTGTTCCAAAGCATTCAAATCTTCCGGATTGAAGATGGCTGGTAAAGCTCCTCGGTTTACCGTACCATCAGCTTTCATCGCATCTTTCCCTACATTACGCGTGTCGGGAACCTGCTTGGCAAGTACAATAATTTTTAATCCACTCATGGCGAAATATTTCTGTTTGAATTTTTGACAAATATAATTAAATGATTGGTTTTAAACAGTTCCATCTTGAAAGGAATGCTCGCAAACGGCACTAAATACGGGTTTTGAAGCACATTATTTTTCCGAAATGTTCAACAACTGACCGGTTTTGATATCGAACACCACCTGGCGTGAGGTGTCGTACAATAAGTTTGAAGGTAAAAATGAATACTTTCCCCATTGGGCTACAGGAAAAAATCCATCGGCCAGTTTTTTGTCATTAATTTGCAACTCAGCACGGGCTCTTGCGCCAATCCTGTAAACTATACCTTTAGCCTGGAGTAGCTCAAGCCTTGCCTTATCTTGTTGTTCAGGAAGTATTTCAGGTGTCAGTCTTAAAAAAACAGGTGCCCCCAGTCCATATAGCTTATCATTCTCCATTCCCTCTGTTTTTTGAGTTATGCCGTTGGCCTCGGAAAAATAGAACAATACCTCTTTGGCGTCTTCCGCCATGCCTGGTTCTGGTTCATATACAAAATTATAAATCAAAGTATCGCGTTGTGTATGCCCCGTAAAAAGTTCAAGATAACTCTCTTCGAGTAAGTTAAGTTCTTCGGTCCGCCCTGTAACATCCTCAGGAATTTGATCTGTTTCCGAAATTCCGGCCAACAACAGAAACCGATTTTCTCGTAAAGTTGCGATAAACTTGGCAGCCGCCCAGGCCATTTCCTGAAAGGTCTTAACCTCAGTAACCTCTTTTTCTACCGGTACACGAACCAGGGCTGAGTCTATTTTTTTATACTCATAAGATACCTCTTCTGTGATATCCACTATGGGTTTTACAGAAAGATCTGTAAAAACAAACTTCGCTTCAGGTGGCAGATAATTTGTTAAATCTGGGTTTTGTATGTTTTGTACATCTTTAATATTCAACCCGGCAAGAATACCTGCTTCTGTCAGGTTAATATTAACTGGTTGTTTTGAATCTATATGTATGAAATATTGCTCTGCCGGATCAGGATAAGCGAGCAGTTTTATTTTAGCATCAGCAATCTTATAGTTAACATCGTCATATTTTACAATCTGCTCATCAATGCCCAGATATTCGCCTGCATAATCGGCATAAGGACCTTTGAATTGCTGTTCTCTTACGACCAACACTTTAATGTGAATAACATTTTTAGGCAAAAAATATGACATCTGTGCCTTATTGGCGGCGTTAAACTCTACATAAGGTTTGTGAACTTTTTCATTGGACTTACATCCGCCCAAAAAAAGTATGATTAAGGTATATAAAAACAATCTATGCATTGTGGTTGCTGGTTTGTTGTGAACTTTATGTCTGCTGGGCAGAGGTGCTTGTGTATTTTAACTCTGCTCTCGCTTATGCAAATATAAAGTACAAATCTTTACTTATTGCAATTCCCTGATACTTTTGTATGCCATTCCGAGATGATCTATAATGTCCGTTGCGATTAAACTTTCCTCTGACTGCTGCTGCAGGGCCAAATCTGCGGATTTACCGTGCACAAAAACGCCAAGCTTTGCGGCTTCAAATGGGTCATAACCCGAAGATAGCAGCCCTAAAACAATACCTGTAAGCACATCACCGCTACCTCCTTTGGCCATGGCCGGATTTCCTGTGCTATTAAAATGCACTTCACCGTTAGTGGTCACTACAGCGGTGTGAGCGCCCTTTAATACTATGTTGATGCTGTATTTTTTTGCCATTTCCCTGGCTGACTCAAGACGCTCAAAATGTGTTTTATGCGCATTAGATAACCTATCAAATTCTTTGGGATGAGGTGTAATAATAGTTCCTTCAGGAAGGTTTTCCAGCCACTCTTTATGAAGCGAAATGATATTTAAGGCATCGGCATCGAGCACCAACGGGTTCACAGAACTATCAATCAACATTTTTAAGCCATCCTGCATTGATTTTTTTTGCCCGATTCCCGGGCCTGCTCCGGCCACTGAGTATTTATTTAGCTCTTTTTTGCGACAGTACAATTGTTCGGTTTCATCAATAACAATCATGGCCTCAGGTATAGTTGCCTGCAAAATTTCATACGACGATTCAGGAATATGCACCGACAGTAAACCGGAACCACTACGAATACATGCACGGGCGGCTAAAACAGCTGCACCGGTTTTTCCATAACTGCCGGCAACCAATAAAGCATGACCAAAGTTGCCTTTATGAGCAAATCTTTTCCGCTGTTCTATCTTTGGCAGGTCTTCAGGTTGCGTATAATGATATGCGGTTGGAGTTTCATGAATAGCTTTGGGCAACAGGCCAATAGACTTTGCATGCCACTCCCCTACATATTTTTCATTTTCGGGCAATAGAAAAGCCAGTTTTGGGAACTCAAAACTGATGGTAAAGTCAGCTGCTATAATTGAGCCGGAATTTTGTCGATTATCCTCACTAAAAAGTCCTGAAGGTATATCGATACTCATCACGGGGTTGGGTAAATTATTAATAAAATCGATTACTTTGGCAGGCCAGCCTTCGGCAGGACGTGTTAGTCCACTGCCAAAAACACCTTCTACAACTAAATGGTTGGTGGGTATTGCCGGAAATTCATCCTGGTCTGAAAGCTCTAGCAAGCCTATATTTTGATAAGCCTTTAGCCTATCGATATTGGTTTGACAATCAGGCGAACGATTCTTTCCTATTTTCAATAGCCACAAAAAAACCGGATATCCATTATCGGCCAGTATCCTTGCCAGTGCAACGGCATCGCCACCATTGTTGCCGGGTCCGGCAAAAAGAGTAACTGGAATTTTAGCATCAAATTTTTCAGCTATAAATTCAAACAATTGGTTTGCAGCACGCTCCATAAGATTGATGGACAAAACAGGCTCTTGCTGAATGGTTGCCTTATCTATTTCACGTATTTGTTGACTATTGAAAATCTTCATAAATAATACCCTTAAACTTTAGTTAGCCAAAAATACCAAAAATAAACGGCATTGTCAATACGTTACCAGAAGGTGCAAGAGACTATAATACAACCTATTATATTTATTGAAAAAATGACTTAACGAATAGTTCACAAATATGGTGACGCTCAAAAAATTATTTTATATTTGTCAATTCATGCAAATGAATTACTAACCAAAGAAAAATAATTATGTTTAAAGGACACCCAAAAGGACTAATTGCAGCATCCCTGGCGAACATGGGGGAGCGGTTTGGCTTTTACACCATGATGGCTATTTTGGTGCTTTTCTTACAAGCAAAATTTGGATTGAGTGGTGGCGATGCCGGCCTCATTTATTCAGTATTTTATTTCTCAATCTACATTCTTGCTTTTGTGGGAGGTTTAATTGCAGACCGGATTCGAAACTACAAAGGCACAATCCTTACCGGTATTCTGGTCATGGGCTTAGGTTATGCAGTAGTAGCTCTGCCTACGCAAACCCCGGTACCCGATGAAATGCGGGCACTCTTACTATCCCTGACCATTTTCGGACTATTTATTATTGCGTTTGGTAACGGATTGTTTAAAGGAAACCTGCAAGCCCTGGTAGGCCAAATGTACGACAACGAAAAGTATGGCAGTAAACGGGACTCAGGATTCTCTTTGTTTTACATGTTTATTAATGTTGGGGCCATTTTTGCGCCATTTACAGCAATTGGAATCAGAAACTGGTGGCTGAACAATAACGGGTTCAATTACAATCCGGACCTACCTGCCATGTGTCACAAACATCTGGAAAGCGGTCTTTCTGAACAAGCACTGACCCGGTTTAATGAAATGCAGGCACAAGCGACAAATACCGCTGAATTGGCTGGTATGAATTTAGATGCATTCGCTTCAAAATACCTTGAGGTATTTTCTACCGGCTTCCACTATGCATTTGGAATTGCTGTAGGAGCAATGGTTATATCATTGCTCATTTATCTTGCCAATAAAAACAAATTCCCCAGTGTTCAGAAAAAATCAAAAGGTGACAAGAAAAAAGAAGCTGTTGGTTCAGAAATGAGTACCAAAGAGATCAAACAAAGACTTTATGCTCTTTTTGCTGTATTTGGCGTAGTTATCTTTTTCTGGTTCTCTTTCCACCAAAACGGGCTCACATTAACTATGTTTGCCAGGGATTTCACTGATTTGAGCGGAATTGCCATAAATCTTGGATTTGTGACCATTGAAGGGGCCGAAATTTTCCAGTCTATTAACCCAATCTTTATTGTACTCCTTACACCAATTATAGTTGGGTTCTTTGGCTGGTTGCGCTCCAGAGGAATGGAACCTTCAACACCCAAGAAAATTGCCATTGGTATGTTCATAGCCGGTATGGCTTATGTGGTAATGATTCTTGGTTCAATGGGCTTACCTGAGTTCTCATCAATTGATCCGCAACAAGACGGGATTCCCCTACAAACAGCACAACGCGTTACTCCGATGCTGTTGATCGGAACATACCTCATTCTAACAATTGCTGAGCTTTTCATCAGCCCGCTGGGAATTTCATTCGTATCCAAAGTGGCTCCACCGCAATATCAAGGAATTATGCAAGGGGGTTGGCTTGGTGCAACAGCACTAGGTAACCAGCTGCTTTTCATCGGAGCAATACTTTATGAAAGTGTACCATTGTGGATGACATGGAGTGTGTTTGTTATAGCATGTTTCATTTCTATGGGTACCATGATTTTCATGCTGAAATGGCTTGAAAGAGTTTCAAAATAATATATTTAAGATGTTTTCAAAAAGGTCGTTCCGGAAGGTTCGACCTTTTTTTATTAAAGTTTGTTAGATTGTCGTTTTTTTTTTCTTTGCCCTGTAATCATGATTACAAATTTATATTACTAATTAAAATTTTAAACAGATGAAAACTATTAAAATTGTTGGGCTATTCCTGGCCTTTCTTTTCACAGGTGCTTTAATTTATAAAGGCTGTGAAGAAATCGAAGTAAACAAAAGTTTGAATTCAGCTTTCGACATTACAACAATTACTGCTGAAGATGCTAAAGAAATCGGCAAGCTGCATAATAAGTTTATTGATAGAGCTTTTGATCATTACTTAGGCGACTCAAAATCAGATGGACAAATTGATAACCTTGATTTAATTGAATTAGTTGATGTTTTGAGTCAACAACCTGAAGCTGAGGGCTTATCTAATGAGTCTATTGGCCACATAAAAGAGTTTTTCTATGAATTTTCTACTGATGAAGATTCTGATGTGCCATACGGAGAACAATTCTTAAATTATGTAAAGGATAAAGTTGAAGAATCGTATGGGACTAGTTGTGAGGAGATTATAAATAACTCAAAACGAGCGAATTTTGATTCGAAACAATTCACTGCTTTACATAATATTGCAGTTAGTGCCCATAGTAGTTCGAAGGACTATTGGACAGCTTTTTATCCTGATAAAGCTCCTGGAACTGGGGTCATAGCCGGAGATACAGCTGGAATACTCTGGGGAGCGTCTTTTGGACCTATAGGATCAGCCTTAGCTGGGGGTATAGTCTCTATGGTACTTAATGAGAATGAATATGGTTGTGGTGGACCTGTTTTCGATGGAGTGATACACACACCGAAAGATTGTTAGAATAAAAACATGAAAGTTACCTAAGAAAAAAAATTATATCTTAGGTAACTTTATTTATCAATAATACAGAGCGTTATGATTAAAAGGATTATTACTGCCACATTAGCATACCTTAGCGTTTTTATCTTTATGAGTTTAACAACAGAACATAACTTCTTTAAAGACAATCTGCCTGAACTTTTTATTTCTTATTTTATATATATAGCAATATATATACTTATTGTGTATTTAGATAAGAAGATTAGGAAAAATGGATGATACAGTAAAGTAGTTTTGTTCAAATGTGAATGATACTTTTTCAGCAGAAGAACCGAGCCATTACCAAATTTTTGTCACACTGCGCCTTCGCCTAGCGAGGCACGCGTATGATTATTCGGAGGAATAAAAGTAAAAAGCTTAATGTCAGAAATAGGAGGTTCTATATGACCATTGAACCGAACGAAGTGAGCTCATGAACTTGCGAATAAAATTAATCTAAAACATTTCGAAACTGCTTAAAAACTTCCCAAATAACAATCCCTCCAGAAACAGAAACGTTGAGTGAATGTTTCGTTCCATATTGTGGAATTTCAATGACTATGTCGCACTGATATAGCACAGATTGCTGCACCCCTTTTACTTCATTGCCAAAAACCAGTGCGATAGGCTGATTGTTTTCGTTCTTGTAATCTTCAAGCATTACCGGATTATCAACCTGTTCAATGCCTGCCATAATAAAACGTTTTTGCTTCAAACTTTCCACAACATCCTGGGTGCTTTCATGGTAACTCCAGTCTACAGATTCGGTAGCGCCTAATGCCGTTTTGCGAATTTCGTTGCTGGGCGGCTGGGCAGTAATGCCACACAAGTATATGTGGGCAACCCTGAAAGCATCGGCCGTGCGGAAAAAGGAGCCCACGTTGTGGGCACTTCTGATGTTGTCCAGCACTAAAACTACCGGCAACTTCTCAGCCTGTTTAAAAGAATCAGTATCAAGACGCTCTATTTCAAATATTTTAAGTTTCCGCATGGTCAAATCGTTTCTGCAAAAATAGCACGGATCATCAAAATGTTTAAACTATTCTGTAGTTTTTATTGTTTGCCAAATGAGTTGATTAATTGGGATCCTTTATTCATATCTCATTTGTAAATATGAAAAAAAATAAATACGTTTACGCTATCAATCATTAAAATATCTACATCCATGAATATTCATGAATACCAGGCCAAAACAATCTTAAAATCATTTAATGTACCAATACCGGCAGGCATAGTAGCCGACACAGCCGAAAAAGCAGTGGAAGCCGCCCGTCAGGTTGCAGAACAAACTGGTTGTGACACCTGGGCTGTAAAGGCTCAGATACACGCCGGCGGACGAGGCAAAGGCGGCGGTGTAAAAATTGCAAAATCGCTGGACGATGTAAAAACCTACGCCAAAGATATTATTGGTATGCAGCTGGTTACACATCAAACCGGACCTGAAGGTAAAAAGGTGCACCGTGTACTAATTGAGCAGGGTATTTATTATCCGGGACCTTCGGAAATTGAAGAGTTTTACGTGAGTGTTTTACTCAACCGCGACACAGGGCGCAATATTGTGATGTACAGCACTGAAGGGGGCATGGACATCGAAACTGTAGCTGAAAAAACACCGGAACTCATTTTTAAAGAAGAGGTAGATCCTGCTACGGGATTAATGCCATTTCAGGCCCGGCGCATTGCTTTTAATCTGGGTTTAAGCGGCCAGGCTTTTAAATCTATGGTAAAATTTGCCATGGCCCTTTATAAAGCTTACGAGGGTAGCGATTCCTCGCTATTTGAGATCAACCCGGTAATGAAAACTTCTGACGATAAAGTTATGGCCGCCGATGCCAAAGTAAACCTCGACGACAATGCATTGTTCCGTCATCAGGACTACGCAGAAATGCGCGACCTTACAGAAGAAGATCCCGCTGAAGTGGAAGCCGGAAAACATGGACTCAACTTTGTAAAACTCGACGGAAATGTAGGCTGCATGGTAAATGGAGCAGGTTTGGCCATGGCTACCATGGATATTATCAAACTTAGTGGAGGCGACCCTGCCAACTTCCTCGATGTAGGGGGCACGGCTAATGCCAAAACCGTAGAAGCTGGCTTCCGCATCATCCTTAAAGATGAGAATGTGAAAGCCATCCTCATCAACATTTTTGGTGGTATTGTACGTTGCGACCGTGTAGCCCAGGGCGTGGTAGATGCTTACAAAAGCATAGGCGACATACAGGTACCGGTAATTGTAAGACTACAAGGAACCAATGCGCAGGAAGGAAAAGAATTAATCGACAATTCAGGGCTGAAAGTTTCCTCAGCCATCACGCTACAGGAAGCAGCCGATCAGGTAAAAACAAATATATAGTAAAAACTTCTCAACTAAAATCAGTGAGGGTTTCGCATTTTGCGAGGCCCTTACTTTTACAATCTTTTTTTCTTGACAAAAAAAGATACAAAAAAGTCAAGATCAAATTACGCTTCAACCCGCTCTGTTAAATCAATTAAATGACAAATAAAAGCTGGACGAGCCTCTTTTATGTCATTTATATTGATCCAACATTCACTCCAACGCTGGCCCGCCAATTTGATCAGGCCAACCCGCATTGGGCAGTTATTCTAAAACACCTGGTTACGTTTGTTTTTTTTGATCGACATAAGTATTTTAAGCGAGCACCTTCTATCATGCAGCAAATAGCCAAAGGCAAATTCAACTGTACTTGTAAGTTCAATACATCCATTTAAAATAAATTATGTTGGAATGAAACTGTTTGAGGATGATGCACAACGACATTGAAAAGAAATGATTATATCAACAGAATCATCGATTTTTTTCAATTTAAGCCGGTTATCGGCTTAAATTTTGCTTCGTTTTTGGTTCAACCGAATCACCGTTAGTTGATGAGCACATGACCAAAGCGAATAACCCAAAAATGAAGAGCCAAACCGGATTGAGGTAAGGTGTAATCAATGTTGAAATACTTCAATTATAGTATTTTTCACTCAATTTGACAATTGAATTATTCAACAGAATCAAATATGCCTTAAAAGTACATAGAGGCAACCAGCCTCCAAATATTTTTTAAAGCATTAATTTTCAGTGATAATATTTATTGATGCCAGTATGGGGTACAAAATTTGACAATGGAAAAGTAAGTCTACAACTTTATGCTGTGATCCGTAAAAGCATATTATCCCTGACTGTTTGTGGCTTCTCGAAACGAACGCAGCGAACATATCACGCTAAGGGCGCAACGGATTCTTACGTTGCCGGAGTTGTGTATTCGTAAGAGCGTTGAATATAAAATTTTCTGACCCGTTGATGGGTATAATTCCTATAGGCACTACTCCATGCGAATTTATATGAGATTACCGAATTTTCTACAACACCTTTTTCTGCTCCAAAAAGAAAAACGTCACAGTTTTTGTAATGTAATTTTGAAAAGCATATTGGTTCTCATTTTTATGCTTATTTTCGCATTCTCAAACGACTAAAAACAGCACCATGCAATACCAACGCAAACCAGACTGGCTTAAAATACAGCTGCCAAAAAGTGACAGTTACAAAAAAATAAACCAACTTCTCCAAGAGAATAATCTCCACACCATTTGCACAAGTGGTAAATGCCCGAATATGGGTGAATGCTGGAACAACGGTACTGCCACATTCATGATTCTGGGCGACACCTGCACCCGGGCATGCCGGTTTTGCAATGTGAATACCAGCAAAAACCCTGCTCCGCCAGACGAAAACGAACCAATTAAACTGGCTCGTACAATTGCTAAACTTGGGTTAAAACATGCCGTGCTCACCTCAGTAGACCGCGATGATTTGCCACAAAAAGGAGCGTATCACTGGCAGCGCACAATCAAAGAAATTAAATATAAAAATCCGGATCTTACTATTGAGGCGCTTATTCCCGATTTTGATGCCAACCCAAGATTCCTGGATATGGTAATTGATGCCGAACCCGATATCATTTCGCACAACCTGGAAACCGTAAAACACCTGACACCCAAAATACGGTCAAAAGCTGAATACCAGCGGTCATTGCGTGTACTAAAATACCTGGCGCAGAACGACGTGCAAACTAAAAGCGGCATTATGGTTGGCCTTGGAGAAACACAAGAAGATATTGATAAAACCATGGACGACCTGCTGGCTGTAGAATGCAAAATAATGACCATAGGGCAATACCTACAACCGTCAGCGAGGAACATACCTGTGCAGCGATATGTTACACCTGATGAGTTTCAGGAATATAAAAAAGCTGGTCTGAAAAAGGGCTTTGAAATAGTAGAAAGCGGACCACTTGTGCGGTCATCATACCACGCTGAACAACATCTATCAAAAGAAAACTAGTTATGACAAACAAAATTATTTTCGAAGACTGGAAAACGCTCGAATACGCTGAAGCCTGGAAAAAACAGGAAGTAATTTTTAATAAGCAAATTACACGCAAACAGAACGAAGAACCCACTGAAAACAACCTGATTTTTGTGGAGCATCCACATGTGTACACACTTGGGAAACATGGCGACCGTACCAACATGCTCATTTCAGACGAAATGCTCGAAAAAATCAATGCTACTTATTACCACATCGACCGTGGCGGCGATGTTACCTACCATGGTCCCGGACAAATTGTGGGGTATCCGATTTTTGACCTGGAAAACCTCGGTGTTTCTTATAAAGGTTTCATCGAAAAAATCGAAAACGGCATCATCAATTACCTGAAGGAAGCTCATGGTTTAGACACCTTTCAACTGCCCAAAGCCACCGGTGTGTGGTTAGAAAGCAAGCGCGGACATGAAAAAGTTTGTGCCATCGGAACCCGTGCCAGCAAGTACGTAACCATGCATGGTTTTGCCCTCAACATTAACACCAACCTGGAATATTTCGATTACATCAATCCATGTGGATTTACCGATAAAGGCGTAACCACACTTGCAAAAGTAAAAGGGGCAAAACAGGACTTCGAAAAAGAGAAATCAATATTGAAAGGTTTTTTAGCTGAAGCCTTTGAAGCTGATTTAGTATAGCTTTAGCTAGATAAATAGTCGCAAGTGATCCGTCAAACTGGTCATTAATGCTCCGAACCAGCACGAAAATATTGACTATATGCAGACAAGTCACCAGGTGAATTGTGCATTGCCATTTATACATAGCCATCTTTCCCGAACGGTTATAAGGTATTCACCCGGTGACTTTCAAGCTTTTGGGCGTGTGAGGTCTTCGCTAAGAGTGAAACCCTCCCTGTTCGGGGTTGTCTATCGCATGCCGGCAAGGAGTTGGCCTCCAAGTATTTAGATTATTCGTAACAGCCAGCGCTGAAAAATATCTCAGGTACTGCAGACAAGTCACCGGGTGAATTGTGCATTGCCATTTATACACAGCCATCTTTCCGAATGGTTATAAAGTATTCACCCGGTGACTTTCAGGCTTTTGGGCTGAGTTACGATGCGAGGCACCTGGCTATGTTTTCAAAATCATTTCCTTCCCAAGCATAGAACCTGGTACTCGCACTGCGACTAGCCTGACACTTCGTTTATTCCAGGGAAATAATAATAAAACAAGTCCGAGGCGAAGTGCCCCGGACCTGGTTTTATTCCACCTGTTACTATTTTTTAGTTTACTACGATACTTTGTGTATGCAGGGTTGTATGGTTTTGATCTATTTTGATGAAATAAATGCCGTCAGGCAATTCCTCCATATTGACCGTTTTCTGATATTGGCCTGCATTACTCATTTCATGATGCAATGCCCTGATTAGTTTACCTGCGCTGTTGTAAATTTTAACAGCCACACTCCCTGCC
>NZ_JBSRDC010000009.1:0-29819 GCF_055145285.1 Salinivirga sp.
TTCAGCTGATTAAGAATATGGTCGAAAAATGTGCTCTTTATAATTGCTTGGTTATGTGTGTTTAAGAAATCCAATATTTTTTCTACTTTCCTGATTTTTAGACCAAAATTTTCAAGTTGGGTTAAATTTGCTACATTGATAATTACATATATGTGAATTTTATCAATCTGTTTTAATAACAAATACATATTTTATGAGAACTACAATGCTACTATTCCTGATTATTACATCGCTTCATGTTATGGGCGAAGGATATCAGGTAAATCTGCAAGGACAGAAAAACACAGCCATGGGTCATACCGGCACGGGATTTATTGCGGGCCCTTCTATTATTCATTTTAACCCAGGCGGACTTGCCTTTTACGAGAAAAAAATGGCCTTCAATGCAGGCGTTTCACTTATTTTTTCGAACAATTTATACCAGGCGCCTGACTCGTATTATGAGGCAGAAACAGAAAACCCCATAGGCACACCGTTCTATTTTTATGGAGCCATGAAAATTAACGATAAAATGGCCGTTGGCCTGGGAATTAATACGCCTTATGGCAACAGCCTGAAATGGGAAGACGGCTGGGCAGGCCGTTACCTGAGCCGCGATATAGCGCTACAGTCCATATCAATGCAACCAACGTTCAGCTATAAAATTACAGATTGGTTAAGTGTTGGAGCAGGTATGTTGATAGCACTCAACAGTGTAGAGCTTAGCAAAAATATTCCTGTTACCGGAACAGACGGAGACGGGCTGGTGACCCTCGAAGGAAGCAAAACTACATTTGGAGTCAACGCAGGACTCATGTTCAAAATATCGGATCAATTGACTGCCGGAATCAGCTACCGAAGCCAGATGAAAGCCAAAGTAACAGACGGAACAGCCACCGTAGAAGTACCCGACGCCCTGAACAGCATGTTTCCTGAAGAAACAGGCTTTGAAGCCACGTTACCTCTCCCGGCTAACTATAATGTTGGCATAGCTTATCAGCCCAACGAAAAATTCATGCTCACGGCCGATATTAATTACGTTCAGTGGGAAGTTTATGATTCTCTGAATTTTGATTTTGAAGAAAACACTGCAAGCTTCCAGGATTCCTACAACCCAAGAAAATACACCAACAGCTTCATCTATCGCATAGGTGCAGCATACAAGTGGAAAGAAGAAGTTACTTTCCGCGCAGGAGCCTATTTTGATGCTACGCCAATAGATGACAATTATTTTACACCAGAAACACCCGGTACCGATAAAATCGGCATTACCGGCGGTGCATCTATCAGGCCAACAAAAAATCTCGAAATTGACGTTTCTTTGCTTTACATTCATGGTATGAAACGGGAATCAGGTTACGAACCCGACAATTTTGAAGGTACTTTCTACACCAATGCCGTAATTCCGGGAGTAGGCCTTACCTATAGTTTCTAAAACAGTAATCAACACCTATTGCAAATAAAAAAATCGTAATCATGTTGAAAAAAATATATTCGCTACTCATCATAGTATTAATACTCAGCAGCTGTACCATTGAACCAGAAGAGTTTGATGCCAAACAGGGTGCTGCAGATTTCACCACCACCGTCTTTATAGGCAACAGCCTAACCGCAGGCTACCGCGATGGTGAACTTTATAAATCAGCCCAGGAAGAATCTTTTCCGGCCATCATAGCCCAAAGCTTAAATCAAGCCGGGTTTATCAACCATTTTAAACAACCGCTGATGCCGGGAGAAATAGGTTTTGGTAAAAGACTAAGCTTAGGTTACAGTTTAAACTGCGAAGGCGAAACCAGCCTTGGGCCTGTACCATACAGCGAAGATCCGGATATTACACCCGCAATGGCAAGCGTGGCTGCAGACGGTCCGTTCCAAAATCTTGGAGTGCCAGACGCAAAGGTGGCAGACCTTATCACACCCGGATACGGCTCAGCTGCCGGCAACCCATACTTTGCCCGTTTTGCATCTGATCCTATGAACACCATTCTAAATGAAGCAACCGCACAAAACCCCACTTTCACTGTTATGTGGATTGGCAACAACGATGTATTAGGCTACGCCACATCAGGCGGGACTTCAAACCCCATTACCGACCCTGTTACTTTTAGTGCCAACCTCGAAACCATTGTTCAAACACTCTCAACAGATGGCGCTAAAGGTGTGCTTTGCAACATACCCGACGTAACATCTACAGCATATTTCACTACAGTACCCTATTACGGACTGGTACTTGATGCTGATCAGGCAGCCGCACTTACAGATAGTTACTCAGGTTATAACCAGATGGCACAAGCCAATGGCTTAGATACAATGTCATTTAGCATAGGTCCAAACCCTTTCATCATCGAAGATACAGATCCTGCTTACGCACCCGTAGGAAACATCAGGCAAATAAATCCGGGAGAATTGATTATTCTGGAAGTACCTATGGACTCCCTAACTTGTTATGGAATGGGCTCAGCAACGGCAATACCCGATGAATACGTTTTGACAGGCACAGAATTAAACGAGGTAAACAATGCCGTATCTGCATACAATAATTCCATCGAAGATATAGCTGACGCCTATGGATGGGTCGTGACAGATGTCAATGGATTACTGGCAGATATCGCTCAAAATGGACGTCGTATTGGTGGAAAAAACTACTCAATAGATTTTGTAACGGGCGGTATATTCTCTTTGGATGGAATTCACCTGACAGGAAATGGCAATGCTATTGTAGCCAATGAAATAATACAAACCATTAACTTACATTTTGGCGCCGTCTTACCATTAGCTATGGTAAATAACTACACAGGCATTATTTACCCCTAAAACACAAATAAAAAAACACATACATCAAAAGCCGGGCCTACTGTCCGGCTTTTTGTATAATGCATATAATCAAAGAAAAGTATGGTTTCCTGTAAGTAAAAGCATAAATTTGTTATATAATCCGTTATAGAAGAAAAAATGCACCGATCGATAATTTTACTATTTATAATTTACGCTTGTACGCAGCCATTAACAGCCCAGAACTACAGCACGGACTCCAAACGAGCCATAAAAATGTACGAGGCAGCAACAGGAGCAATACGCTATACGCAATACGACAAAGCCATAGAATACCTTGACGATGCACTGAACCGGGACGATCAGTTTATTGAAGCATGGTTGCTAAAAGCACAAGCCTACAACGTACTCAACAGGCCCAAAGACGAAGCCCAAGCCTACAGGGAAGCCATTAATATCGATGAATTGTTTTTCAAATTCACACTGCTCAACAGTGCTAAAGCTCATTTTCGATCAGGAGCATATGAAATTGCCCTTAAACACGCCAGTCAGTTTCTCAATGTACCAAAACTTGAACCACAGGACTTAAGCAATGGCCAATACACGCTGGCACAAATAAAGTTTGCCATCGAAGCCAAACAAAATCCAATAGAAATTGACCCATCGCCCGTAAGTAACCTCATCAACAGGCTGGGCGACGTTTATTGGCCTTCGATGACCGTAGACAACAGCCGCTTTTATTTCACCGCAAAGTTGCCGCTTTACCGTCAGTCCTTTCAGGAAGATATTTATGTAAGCCACATGCGCAACGATACCTTTGGAAAGCCCTATGCCATAAGCGATGAAGTTTTATCATTGAGCAACGAAGGAGCTTCTTTTATATCACCAGACGGCCGTTATCTCCTCTTTACAGGTTGTAGACGAAGCGACGGTTATGGCAGTTGCGACCTTTACATGTCGGTAAAAAAAGAAGACCAGTGGCAAAAACCAATAAATTTGGGCAGTAAAGTAAATTCAAATCGCTGGGATTCAAGACCCGTCATATCATCCAACGGCAAAACACTCTATTTTAGCAGTAATCGTACAGGTGGCCACGGAAAAGCCGATATTTATATGTGCAAAAAACAAGGGGAAACCGATGATGGCCTGCCAAAATGGAGTGAGCCCATAAATCTTGGCGATTCTATAAACACTTCAGGCGATGAATTTGCTCCTTTTATTCATGCAGATAACCAAACGCTCTATTTTTCATCCGATTATCATTTGGGTATGGGCGGACAGGATATTTTTATGACCCGAAAAACCGGAGACAACCAATGGGAAAAACCTAAAAACCTTGGATATCCGATCAATAAACACACCGATGAAATAGGTCTGTTTATTGATGCGCCGGCAAAATATGCCTATTTTGCCTCTGACGATAACCAGGACAGGCGAAGCATCTTTCGTTTTAAAGTGCCCGAGCAAATTAAGCCTCAGTATGTTTCCTATGTAAAAGTGTTTGTGAAACACCAGGAGACCTACGAGCCCCTCAATGCAATGGTGAACCTGTTCGATATTGAAAGCACTGAAACCATTGTAGAAATAAGAGCCGAAGGCAGAAACGGAAGCGCTTTAATAAGTCTGCCGGGCAATAAAAGGTATGGAATGATGGTAGAGAAAAAAGGATACATGTTTTATTCCAGCCACTTCGACCTCAAATCAGGCAATAAAAACAATATTAAAAAGCTCGACATCCTACTTCAGCCCATTAAAACCGGACAAAGCGTGGTTTTGAACAATGTATTTTTTGAATTCGATTCATATAAATTAAGTTCTGAATCTAAAGCAGAACTGGAACGCATTAAAAGGTTCCTTGAACAAAACAATAATTTGTATGTTGAAATATCAGGACATACTGATAATCAAGGAAGTGACCAGTACAACCAAAATTTGTCTGCTCAGCGGGCAAAAGCTGTGTATATGTTTCTTGTTGAACAGGGAATAAACCCTGAACGATTAACTTATAAAGGATATGGAATGACAGAACCCATAGCCGATAACAACACGAAAGCTGGACGGGCACAAAACAGACGAACAGAAATGACTATAATACAAATAAAATAGTTTGTAATTCCATAAGCCTCAGGGCTAAAAACCCATAACATGAAAAGCATTATTCGTTTATCGCTTTTGGCAATCCTGATAATTCCGCAATCTGTTTTTACACAAACATTTTCGGAGCAGAAGCTGAACGCCTACTATAAACAAGTGATTGACACATACAATGTCCCGGGACTTGCTGTGGCAATAGTTACCGCAGACAGCATTATTCTGCAAAATGGTTATGGTTATTTGAGTATTGATAAAAGAAAACCGGTAAACAAAAACACCCTTTTTGGCATTGCATCGCTCAGCAAAACATTCACTGCAAATATTATAGCAAAAGCCGTGGCAGAAAATAAATTAAGTTTTGATACTTGCATAAAAGACATATTACCAAACTTTAAGCTATACGACTCTTATGTTACGCAAGAAATAACCTTGCGCGATGCATTATCACACCGTACGGGGCTGGAAAATTTCAGCGGCGATCTGATATGGTATGGCAGTACCGTGACAGACAGCACAATAATTAATCGCATTCGACACCTCGAACCTGAACATGGCTTCAGAACCTCTTTCGGTTATTCCAATATTATGTACCTCATCGCAGGCATAATAATAGAAAAAGCATACAAAAAAAGCTATGCCGAAGTACTGGACAGCATCATACTAGCTCCATTAAAAATGGAACAATCAACATCTTTGCATAAAGAGGCAATGAGCAATAAAAACCTGGCAAAACCACATATCCAGTTTCAAGGTAATACCATCAAACAGCCTTACTTATCGTGGGACAACATGCAACCAGCAGGAGGATTATTCTCAAACGTGGAAGAGATGAGTCATTACATTCAAATGTTATTAAATTCAGGAAGTTACAAGAACAAGGCGATTATTAACAGCAAATATATCAAACAACTTTGGCAGCAACAAACACCTTTAAACTTATCATGGCTCGACAAACAGTTGCAAACCCCTATAAACTTTAAAAGTTATGGCATGGGTTGGTCCCTCATGGATTATAATGGCCATAAAGCAATGTATCACAGTGGAGGCCTCGATGGTATGGTAAGCCAGATGGTTATAATGCCTGACCAGCAAACTGGCGCCATATTTCTGGCCAACAAAACTACTGCGGTCCCTACTGTTTTGATGTATGACTTTTTAGACCGATTAGTTGGTAAAGATACACTGCAACAGTATCCGGAAAGAACTTATGCGCTGCTACAAAAAATCAAAACACCCGAAGTTAACAAATCAAACACCTACACCGCACCCAAAAATTACACATCAAGCTTTTACTGCGGAAACTATTACGATTCCCTGGTTGGAGAAACACGTATTTATCAAAAAAATGATTCCTTGTTCCTCGAAATTAAAGAATCGAACATTTTCAAAGGTTACCTGGTAAAAACAGATATGCTTTCATTCGACCTATTCTGGCCCGATGTACCATCACTTCACAAAGGAAATATCAATTTTGAAGTAAATGGATTAGGAGAAATCAAAGGTTTTACTATAAATTTGCCTAATCCGGACTTACATTTCAATGAATTGCACTTTTCTAAAAAGAACTGATGGACAAACATGCTCTCACATTTGAAAAACTCGATATTGATTCTACAGAATGGGATGTGATCTATGCAGACACGCAATCAGGATACACTTTCTTAACACCTGTCGAAGGCGTTCTGTTGCTCAGAACAGCAGGAATACTCACCCCGCCCATTTTAGAAAAACAATTACAATTTATCAATAATTACATTATACAGGTACAGAAAAAAATCCTCAACTTTAAAACTATTGTTATTCTTGATATTGCAGATTTATATAATCTGGCCTCACTGAAACTTATACGTAAAAACCTGAACCGCATCAATACCGATTTAATATTTCTTGTTCCGGGAGGTTTATTCAAAAGGCTCTATGTAAAGTCTTTTCAATTAAAAAAACATAAAGCCATTCATTCCATATTTGAGCATTATGCAGATGCAGTAGAATTTGCCAGAATGCAAAAAAAGAAGACCGGGCAAAATCCCTTTAGTTCAGGCAAATTTATTGAGTTATGGAGTTACACGCAACAAGTATTAAAGCTTAACGGTTCAAAATACAAATACATTGAATTGCCCGAATGGCAATATCACAATGAACAAAAAAATCTGAGTGCAAGAATACGTTGCTATGATGCCGGCATTTTACATTACACCATTTCCGGAAAAATGAATGATTTAGACATTCAGATCCTGCAACAAAAAATCTTCGATATTGGCAATACCATAGGTGTTGACTTTGTAAAACACCCCTTCTCAATAATTTTCGACCTTCGCAACGTACATAGCATCACACCCAATGGCAGAAAACTACTCCGCCACATGGAAGAGCATCAACAAAAAATTGCCCAAACAGTTATGGTGCTTGGAAACCGTTTTATTCGCTTTTTGCTGCAAATTAGAAAAGCACACCAACCCATAAAGTATGGCCATTGGCATACTTCAGGAAGTTTGAGTAAAGCATTTAGGGCAATTGAAAAAATAAAATCCGGAGAAATTAGGGAAAAGCAAAAAGAGCAGATCAAAGAGAAACCTGCTGATGATTACAATGCACTCAAAGAGCAATATCTCAACACGCTGGCGGAATTAAAGAAGCAAAAACAAAAAGAGAAACAAACAAACAAAAACATTCGAAAAATACTTGCTTATATTCATACAGGAGACTTTCTCAAACTCCCATTCCACCCAAGATATCGTGATTACTCCATAGAAGGTGAAATTTACAATTCCATAGCCCTTTTGCATAAAGATCTTCAAAACATAAAACTAAAAGAAAATTCCGACAGATATAATGAACTGAGCCTTTCACGTTCAAATGTGGAAAAAATTGTGGATAGTATTTCAGACCCGTCCATGATTTATCAGGATAATAAAATTCTGGCTGCCAACCAACGCTTCGCCGACTTACTCGGATATCAACCACATGAACTCAATGGCCAACCCATGAGTGCCATCATTAATGCTTTTGAAGTAAGCAGAATTGTCCGCCAACTCGAGGAAATACATACACATAATGAAATCTATTGCGACCTGCAAGATGCACTGGGCATTGCCCATAGCGTCACCATGATTTCAGAACTTGTAACGATTGATGGACTACAAGCACAATTTGTTTTTATCAAGCCGGTAACCCAACAAACAAGAACCTATAATAAATTACCCGACAAACCAATTACCGCCGGACCAAATAAAAATCTACAATCTGAATATATCAATAAAGCCCTTGCAGGGATTATTATTTTTCATCATGCCATGTTGAAACACATCAACAATCAGGTACTCAATGAATATAATGCCCCCGCCAAACACGATTCATACCAGGGATTGCAATCCTTACTATGGGTATCATTTTTCCTCAAAAATGCTTTTGACCAGGCTATAACCCTGGACCTTACCAATACGAATAAAAGAATGGTTTTCCCGGGTGATCTCGTAAAAAACCTTTTTACTTTATTTAGTGACTATCTAACCATTAGCAAAGAACACGTCCGCCTCGATGTTAGGGAAGAGCATTCATTACAAAAACTTTCCCTGCCATTAGATGATTTCCTGATAAAAGCCATTTTGGTCCGATTGCTACATATGGTTGCCGACAATGCAAAAGGAAACCATATTTTACTCGGCTACCGCCAAAGATCAGATGAAAAAATTGAGTTCTTTATTCACGAAAATGGCCCCGATTTAAATCTCTTACAAACTGATATCTCTTCAGGGCAATCGCTAACCGGTTTTTCCATTGCAGAAATTGAGCAACTTGTGAAAAAAGCAGGTGCTAATCTCTTTTTGGAAACATCAGATACCGAAAAAAATCAAATCACCTTAGTTTTTCCCGTATATAGACGAGGCACGGGTTACGAAGGCTCCATGATGGATTTGTCTAACCATAAAATACTAATTCTGGGTCCACAGGAAGAATTTGAATTAATAAGTAAACTACTGGAAAATACCGAAATAAACCTCATCGCTACCCATAATATATTTGAAGCGCAAAAACTGTTGAAACGCGAAAACATCAGTTTAATGATGATCGATATACAAAACAAAAAAATAGATGCATCTGAATTAATTAGAAAAGCCAAAGAAATAACCCCGGATATCCCCATCATTTATATATCTGAATCAGAAACAAATGAACAAAACAGACACGGGTATCTGAAAGATATCGAAACATTCATCACTAAACCTATAGATGGCGACTTGCTGAAAACCACAATAAAGAAAGCCTTAGCTTAACTTACCATGATTGGTTTTACACGTCCCAATTTTTCCTAATTTTGTCCCGCAAACTTAAACACGGAAGAGCATACTTGTGAATTATCCTCAAAACATAGAACAAAAATTAGGATTCGACATCATCAGGCAAAAGCTAAACGAATTGTGCCTTAGCGAATTGGGAGAAGAACTGGTGCAAAAAATGCAGTTCTCAAATAATTATCAATCCATTAAACTCTGGCTTAAGCAAACGGCAGAATACAAATCGCTGCTTAATGAAGATAAAAGTTTCCCTGTCGATCACTATCATGATTTAAGGCAGATGCTTAACAGGTTGAAACCAGAGGGCATGTTTCCTGAAACTGAAGAGGTAGTAAAACTAAGAAAGTCGCTGCAAACCATGCGGGCCATTCAAAAATGGTTCTCTGGAGAACTAAAGGAGAAGTACCCCGAACTGGCACGGCTGGCTTCATCTTTTGAAGTTTTTCCTTATTTATTTGAACGAATAGACCTCATTATTACAAGTAACGGACGCATCAAAGATAATGCTTCAGGAGAATTGCAGCAGATAAGAAAATTCTTAGACAGTGAGCGTGGACGTGTTTCCAGGCAAATGCGTTCTTTACTCAAAGACGCCATGCAAAAAGGTTATGCCGACGAGGAAGCACAGGTTGTAGTGCGAGAAGGCAGGCTGATGTTACCAGTTAAAAGTTCTTTTCGTCGAAAAATCAATGGTATTGTACACGATGAATCTACCTCAGGTAAAACAGTTTACATCGAGCCACAGCCCATCATCGAAATCAACAATGAAATCAGAGATGCCGAATACCGGGAAAAAAGAGAAATCATTAAAATCTTAAGAAAACTTGCCAACGACATCAGACCCTACATCCCGGACTTAATTGGATATTACGATAAACTTGCAATATTTGACTTCATACGTGCCAAAGCAATACTGGCCAAAGAAATGGAAGCTATCGAGATACCGGTAGATAACAAACCAACCATGACATTCCGCAAAGCGCTGAACCCCCTCCTGCTCTTTTCATACAAAAAATCAGGACGCAAGGTCATCGCAAACGACATACTGTTAGATGAACAACAACGTATTCTACTCATATCAGGACCTAATGCCGGCGGTAAATCAGTAGCCATGAAAACAGCCGGTCTGCTGCAATTCATGCTTCAATGCGGATTACTTATTCCTGCATCACAGGATGCAACAGCAGGAGTTTTCAAACAAATACATATCGACATTGGCGACGACCAGTCTATTGATAACGACCTCAGCACATACAGCTCTCACCTGATGCACATGAAATACATGCTACGCAATGCAAATAACCAAACCCTCATTCTGGTTGATGAGTTTGGAAGTGGCACAGAACCACTCATAGGCGGAGCCATTGCAGAAGCTGTATTGGATCAGTTCAGACAAATCGGCCTGTTTGGCGTAATTACCACGCATTACAGTAACCTAAAACATTACGCAGCCAACAACGAAGGGCTCGTAAACGGAGCTATGCTTTTCGATTCAGGCAAAATTGAACCCGTTTATAAATTAGAAACAGGCAAACCCGGCAGTTCATTCGCAATTGAAATAGCGCACAAAACAGGCTTGCCCAGGGAGGTTATCGAAGATGCCCGAAAAAGAGCAGGTACAGACCAGGCCAGTTTTGACAAACACCTAAGGGAAATTATGCGCGATAAAAAATACTACGACGAAAAACGCACACAAATAAAAAAACAGGAAAAAGAGCTGGAAAAATTGCTTGCTCAACAAGCCTATGAACTTGAAAAAACAAAAAAAATGCAGGATGATATCCTGAACGAAGCCCGATCAACAGCTAAGGAAACCCTTAATAGCTCCAATAAACTTATTGAAAACACCATAAGAGAAATAAAAGAAGCCCAGGCCAACAAAGAAGAAACAAGAAAAATCCGGAAAAACTTTGAGCAAAATAAAGCGCGTATTGAAGAAGGTGATGCCAAAAAAACATCGCGCATTGACAAACGCATAAAAGGATTTGAAAAAATATCTAAAAAGCACGAGGTAGACCTGCCAGAAAAGCAAAGCACAGCAAAAGATGAAAAAGAAATAGAAATAGGCGACATGGTTAAACTGGCAGGACAGGAATCCGTAGGCGAAGTTATCGAAATTAATAATAAAAACGCTGTAGTAGCTTTTGGCTCATTAATGACATCGGTAGCAAAAGACAAACTCACTAAAACAAGCAAAAAGGCACAACGAAAACAACAACGAAATGCAAGTAAATCAAATATAGGATCGAGTTTACTCAAGAAACAACACGCTTTTAAAACCGGAATAGATATCAGAGGCAAATATGTTGATGAAGCCCTGCAGGAAATAACCGATTACATTGACGAATCCATCATGTTGGGCGTCAATGAAGTTAAAATCCTGCATGGTAAAGGAAACGGCGTATTACGTAAAGCTGTGCGTGAGTACCTGAGCACGGTACCCGAAATTGCCCGCTTTAAAGACGAAGACATTGATTTGGGTGGTGCCGGAATAACAGTAGTGCAGTTCCGCTAACCGTAAAACCTTTCTCTGCCCCTGTCTTCAGGCATTACAATCCAAAGCACAATATAAACTAAAATACCAGGAAATGCCGCACTAAAAACAGATAGAATTAAATAAACAAGTCTTACTACACCTTTATCCCATCCAAAATATTCGGCAATACCAGCACAAACACCAGCAATCATCTGGTCTTTCGATCTACGCAATCTACTTGTCGTCATATCTTTCTTAAGGTTTATCTTTCAATACAGTTGCAAAAGTACAAAATATCGTGCATTTTTACTGTTGTAAATTATTATATAATCGTAAATATGAAATATATATTCTTCATTGTAACCATTTTAACAATAAGTTTTTATTCCTGTACCCCAGATAAGGTGAAGATTCAAATCATTGAAACCACCGATATACATGGCCGTTTTTTCAACTACGATTTTGCTACAGACACCCAAAAAAACGGGTCAATGAGCCAGGTAGCGACCTACGTGAAACAGCAAAGACAGAAAAACGGTGAAATACTGCTACTCGATAATGGAGATATTCTGCAGGGAACACCTACCGTTTATTATGCAAATTTTGTGGATACCATCCGCAAAAACATTGTAACACGCGTTTTAGAAAATTTGCAATATGATGCAGCAACAGTCGGTAACCACGACATAGAAACCGGACCACAAGTCTACAACAAAATAAAAAAGGAACTGCCCATGCCCTGGCTTGGAGCTAATATTATAGATAGCAAAACCGGCAAACCGGCTTTCCAACCCTACACCATAGTTAACAAAAAAGGACTGAAAATAGCCATATTAGGAATTTTAACTCCGGGCATACCCAATTGGCTTCCGCCAAAATTGTACAAAGGATTAAGCTTTGCCGATATGGTAGAAACAGCAAAAAAATGGATGCCGGTAATAAAAGAAAAACAACCGGATATTATTATCGGATTATTTCATGCCGGCCTTAATCCGTCATACGGAGGCTTTGAAGCAGGAGCATACAAAAATCCCAATGCAACAATTGCTGTTGCCCAACAAGTTCCGGGATTCGACATCATTTTTACCGGCCACGACCATCAAAGAACAATCAAAAAAGTAGTAAATGTAAAAAACGATACCGTTGTGATTATTGATGGCGGAAGTCATGGCAAATGGATTGGTTCTGCAGAATTAACCTATGATACGAAAAATAAAACCATTCAATCTATTGAACCCCAAATCATCGACTTGTCCAAATACAAAAGCAATAAAGCATACAACAAAAAATTCGAACCTTACCTCGACACGGTAAAAACATACTTTAAAGAACCTGTAGGTTGGTTGGGAACTAAACTCTGCCCGCAGGAAGCTCTTTTTGGGCCTTCAGCATTTATGCAATTTATTCATGAGGTACAGCTATCGGCCACTGGAGCAAGTGTATCTTTATCAGCCCCGCTTCAAATATACAATTGCATAGATACAGGCACGGTTTACAGAAGCGACATTTTTGCACTTTACCGTTACGAAAATTACCTGGCAGAAATCGACATGACCATACATGAGTTAGATGGGTTTCTGGAGCACGCAGCAAACAATTGGTTCAATACCATGAAAAAGCGCACAGATAAGTTGCTTAAATATGATGATAAAGGTGACCTTGAGGCTCCGTACTTCAATTTTAGTTCTGCTTTAGGAATTCAATACAAAATAGATGTTACCCGGCAGCCGGGCAAAAGAGTAAAAATTACACACATAAATAATCGTGGTCAGTTTTCATTAGATGACACACTAAGAGTAGCCCTAAATTCTTATAGAATGGTAGGCGGCGGTGGTCATATGCCCTCAGGTGCAGGCCTTGACCTCGCGACATTGAAAAAAAGAAATGTATTGTTATCAGAGGTTCCGATAAAAAATATAATGATGGAGTACTTCAGTAAAAACGACTCTATCTGGATAGAAAAAGCGTATAACTGGCAGTTAGTACCAGAAAAATTGACAGAGCCAGCCGTACAAAAAGAGATTAGAAATTTTTAATGTATAGGGAAAAGACTTAACTTTAACAAAAATGAAAGTATTAGTGCGCAATTTTTTTCAAATATTACTTTTGTTTTGCATTACAGCAGCACCGCTGTCAGGGCAAAATATAGACAGTTTGCGCACAATTGCAGACTCTGCACAAGGAAAAGATTTACTACATACCTTTAGTGAAATATCTCGATATTACTGGAAAAGAAACCCTTATCTTAGTTTCGAGTATGCAGAAAAAGTCCAAAAAATTGCTAAAAATTTCCCAGAAGACACATTAATCCAAATTGAAGCACTGCATACCAAAGGAGATGCATACTGGTATTTAAATAACATCCCCAATGCACTCGAATACGATCTGAGAGTTCTTCGCATACAGGAAAAAATTAAAGACTCTGCCGGCATTACCAAAACACTCAATAACCTTGGAGTGATATACACACGGCAGGGCAAATATGAAAAAGCACTTGAATTACTTGAAAGATCATTAGCTATAAGAAAAAGCCTCGATTTAACATTCGAAGCATCTTCTAATTATAATAACCTTGGTAAGGTATACTACGAATTGGACGAATATGAAACCGCCATGGATTATTTTCAGAAAAGTGTTAAAATACGGGAAAGTCAAAATAAACAAGAATCTTTAATTACGGGCTATAACAATATTGCTGCTGTTTACATTAACCAAAAAGACTACCCCAATGCCATACAATACCTCAACAAGGCATTACATATTGCTGATTCACTAAGTATAAAAAACCAGGTGCCTACAATCATGCTCAATTTGGGAGACATTTTTAGAAAACAAAATGAGCTCAAGAGTGCAATTAACTGGTATTTAAATGCCTACAAAGTAGCCAGCCAATTAAAAAACTATGACCTATTACTCCTGCTCAGCAAACAACTGGCAAAAACCTATGCAGAAAACAACCAGCTCGAAGAAGCATTCCGTTACAGCAAATATGCACTTGAAGCAAAAGACAGCATAAATACAAGAAATACTCACGCAAAGCTCGAGCAACTCCAATATACCTATGATACCAGAGAAACCGAACTGGAGAATAAAGCCCTAAAACAACAAAACGAGTTAAGCGAGTTGCGACTAAACAAAGAACGCAACCGTACCAATTTATTGGTTATGGTAGCCATCCTGGCATTAATTATTATCACGCTCCTTATCAACCTGTATATGCAGCGCATGCGCCACAACAAACAACTCAAAAAGGAGGTTGAATTCAGAACACGGTCTTTAAGAAGAGAGATTAATGAACGCAAACGCTTCCAAAGCCAGACCCTTGAGGCCAATTCTCAGTTTGCCAGCATTTTTCATAATTCCCCCCTGGGTATTGTGGCCATGAGAAACGATGGCTCGATTCAAATGGCCAACCAGGCCTTTCAGCAGTTTGCCAATGTAAAAGAAGTAACAATTAAAACACAAAAGCTTTCAACTTTAGTACTCGAAAGTGATTTTATAGAAAAATTAAATGAAGCGTTAAAAGGAAACGACAACCGATACGAAGGCAAACTTACCTTCAAACAAGCTGAAAATTCCATCTATGCAAGAGCATTCTTCAATCACTACACCCTGAGCCAAGAAGAGATTCATGGTGTGTTTTTAACCATTGAAGACATATCAATTAGTGTGGAGGCACAAGAACAAATCAAACATAGCGAAGAAAGATTCCGCACGCTGGCAGATCTGTTGCCCGAAATGCTTGTTGAAACTGACCTTGAAGGAAATGTTCTTTATGCGAACAAACAAGCTTTAGAGCACTTTGAATTTAGTGAATCGCATATGCGCAAAGGCCTTTCGGTATTTAATCTTTTTGAGCCAGAAGATAAATCTTTGATTAAAGAAAGGTTCAATAACTTTAAAGCACAGGAAAAAACCAACATGACGCGCGAATACAATGTTACTACCCGAACTGGTAGAAAACTATCTATCATGGCAAGCATCAGTGTAGTATTTCGGGATGGAAAACCGGAAAGATTGCGCGGTATACTTATGGATATTAGCAAACGTAAGAAATATGAAGAAAAATTATTAAAAGCCAAAAAAGAAGCAGAAAAAGCAGACAAATTAAAGAGCAAGTTCTTAGAAAATTTAAGCCATGAAATACGCACACCTATGAATGGTATATTGGGGTTTTCTGAGCTTATTAAGCACGAAGAAATGTCCGAAAAAGAACAGGCAAGCTATATCGATTTCATCATCAATTCAGCCAACCAGCTGCTGAGTATTATAGATGATGTAGTAAATATTTCACGTATCGAATCGGGAGAAATTAAAATTCGTGAACAGGAAGTAACCCTTGGCGACTTCTTTAACGACTTAATGATATTTTTCCACGGCTATCTAATGAACCGTAACGATCAGGTATCGTTACGACTCCAGAACAAACTGCCTGCATACGATAACCATGTGGTCTTAGCCAAAAAGGAAGTGCAGCATATCTTATCAAACCTGATTTATAACGCTATTAAATTTACTAAAAAAGGGTACATTGAAATTGGCGTTCAAAAGGCCAATGAAGAATTGGAATTCTTTGTGAAAGACACGGGTATTGGAATTGAAGAAGATGAACAAAATAAAATATTTGAACGGTTCTATCAGTCACACACAGAAGGTCAGCAAAGCTACGGCGGTACAGGCCTTGGACTGACCATAGCAAAAGCCCTGGTTGAACTCATTGGTGGTCAAATAAAGGTTAAATCAAAACCAGGGGTAGGCTCAACCTTTTCATTTACCATTCCATACAACCCCGTGAAAAACGAGCAGGAACAAAAGTTCTCTATCCCTGAAAAAAAAGCTATTTATCCTGACTGGACAGCCAAAAAAATATTAGTTGTAGAAGATGATACCAACAATTACCTGTTTCTTGAGCAACTCCTGAAAAAAACCAATGCTACAATTGAACATGTAACAGACGGAAAAGAAGCCGTAGAATTTGTGAAAAAGAATAGCAATATTGATGTGGTACTCATGGATATACAAATGCCGGTAATGGATGGATATGATGCCACAAGAGCAATAAGAAAATTCAACCAGAACTTACCCATTTTAGCCCAAACAGCCAATGCCATGGTCGAAGATAAAAGTAAAAGCCTCGAAGCCGGCTGTAACGATTATGTGGCTAAACCGGTGAACAAAAAAGTGCTGCTTAATAAAATCGGGGCACTTATTGAAAAGGGTTAATCAGCAAAAATTCGTAAAAACATAAAAGGGCTGCCCATTATTTTTATGGACAGCCCCCTATTGAATTCTCAGATGAATTCTATTGCATTTTTTGTGGACTCAAAACATCGTTCTTCTCAAACTTGCCATAATTAAATTGCAAGACACTTCTTGTATTTTTGGTCATCGCTGAGCTAACATCAATAGTCATGACTTCAACATTGGCGTCATAGGTATAATCAGAAGCCCATGAATCATAATATGGATTGCTACCACCAACCAACTCACCGTTTAATGTGGCAGTAACTGAAAAGTTGGTTGTAGCGGCCACATTACAGTTACTCCAACGGTCGACAATTACAGTATAGGTGCCAGCTTCCACAATAGCTGTATCACCATAGGTAATATTTTCGCTATTGACTCCGTCTATTCCACAACCGGCATTACTATCAATATCCAATACTCCGCCATTGTCTGACATAGAATTTCCGTAATAAATTTCCTCTCCGTTGGGTTCTATCAAGTGTAAATCCATGTCATTGAGCTGATCCCAACTCAAGTTAACCTGTAGTTGTCCGGTCCCTGCCTCAACTGTCTGCACTTCAATATTTTGATAAGTACCCACATTGCCGTCCAAATCAACCAGAGCAAACACAATAGTAAACGTTCCCTCAATTTCCTGAGTAAAAAGTAAGTATATCAGCACAATCTCTTCTACACTTTTCCTCGTACTCGCAGGATATCTATAATATCCGTCTACGCCCTCAACGCCGATTAAAACTTCTGAAGCATCTCCGGCGGTCTCTACAGATACAGGATTACCACCACCGGCAAGTACACTCTGATTGCCATACAAATTTGAAATCTCCGGTCCGTCAGACTCTGCGGGTAATGCCCCACTGGTATACTGAGCACCTTCAATGTCAAAATAGCTTTCCTGAACTGTTACTTCGGGTTCATCCTTATCTTCATCTTTTTCGCAAGCCTGGAATGCCATTAAAAAAGCAACCATGGCTAATAATAATAATTTCGTTTTCATATGTGTATAATTTTAATTAATTGTTATTTCAAATTTATTCATTGGTTGCATTAGGCACAAATCTTTAACATAAAAATAACAGTAACAGTAAAATCCTATAAATCATAACACAACGAAAAACAAAATGCAAATTATAAAAATATGTATTCACGATAATGAAAACATAGCTAAAAGCCACATACAAACCAAGGCTCTATAAATGTCATCAAAACTAAAATAAAGTACAATTGTTTATCTAAAATAGAGTAAGTCTAAGCAGGTTATAAATTTATAATCAATGTTGGTCAACAGCGTAACCTGCCCTATCAACAAACATTATAAGTAATTCAATACTAATCGATTAAACTTTAAAAGTTCCGTGAAACAAACCATTACATTCAAGGGAAAATTACTAAGATGGATAGAGTTAATCGCTTTATTTGTAGGCATTCCTATTGCTTATTACTATGATTTATTCCCTTTTCATAAAATCATACCCCTGATTATAGGTGCGGTTTATGCTATAGCACTGCTTATTTTCGACAAATCATTCAATCGGCAGGAAATAGGTTTGAATGGGTTTAAAAAATTTAGACCAATGTTGATTAGAAGCGCAGGAATTTTTCTTATTCTTATAATTGCCACATGGCTGATAGTGCCTGATCAATTATTCTTTTTACCTCAACAAGCTACCTGGCTATGGGTAGTAATCATGCTTATGTATCCGGTATGGTCCGTAATTCCGCAGGAATTAATCTACCGAACATTCTTCTTTCAAAGGTACAGTGCCCTATTTCAGACAAATACTTCCATGATAATTGCCAGTGGTGTAGCTTTTTCTTTTATGCACATTATTTTCGAAAATATGGTGGCCATGGTATTTTCGCTTGCGGCAGGAATTATTTTATCGGTAATATACAGCAGGCACAGGTCCCTTTTGGGCATAAGCCTTGAGCATGCTATCTATGGGAATCTTGTGTTTACCGCAGGCCTCGGAACCTTTTTCTATATCAACTAACCTGTTTCCTTCTGGCAACCATTAATCCATCGCGGAACGGAAAAATAACATTTTCTGTGCGGGAATCATTTGTAACCATTTCATTAAATACCAACACACCCTTAGTGTAATCATCATTTTGAGCAGATGGGTCAATTACCTTTTCACTCCACAAAACATTGTCGGCAATTATATACCCTCCCTCACGCACATATGGAAGCACCAACTCATAATAATCGGGGTATTGACGCTTATCACCATCAATAAACACAAGGTCAAACATCATATCAAGTTCCCTGATAAGTTTACGGGCATCGGTAATTCTAAAATCGATTTGCCCGGCTGCTGGAGATCGGGCTATAAAACCCCGGGTAAAGTCTTCCAACTCATCGTTCACATCACAAGTGATTAAACGGCCCTCTTGCTGAAGGCCTTCGGACAAACAAATAGCAGAATAGCCGGTGAAGGTACCTATTTCAAATATATTACGAGGCGCAATCATTTTGCTAAGCATCGATAGCACCCGCCCCTGAAGATGTCCGGAAAGCATCCTGGGCCGCAAAATCTTCAGATGAGTCTGCCGGTCCAATTCGGCAAGTAAATCAGTCTCAGGTTCGCAATGTTCACCAATATAGGTTTCAAGTTTATTAAAATCGTTATTGAACATCACTTGTAAATTAATGTAGAAAACTTATCCGGATGCAGCAATTCGTTGCTTACATCCCACACATCATCAGCCGTTATGCGATCGATACGTTCTATAATTTCCTTTGTGGTGCTGGATGTATTGAAAAACAACATATTTTTACCCATGGCCAGCATTCTGTTGCTGGAATTCTCCGATGCTATAGCAACCTGCCCCATTAATTGGTTGCGGGCTCTCGACATCTGCAATGTGCCGGGCTTTCGCTCTCTTAATTTTTTAAACGTGCTTGCAATGGCCTTCAAAGATTTTTCTACTTTAGCTTTGTCCGTACCAAGATATATTCCCAACAAACCTGAATCGGAATAAGCTGCATAAAACGATTCTACATGGTACACAAGTCCTCTGTTCTCCCGCAATTCACGATTTAATCTTGCATTCATTGCCGGGCCTGCAAGCATATTAGATATTAACTTCAGGGTATAACGTTTCTCATGTGCATGATGATAAGCTTCAATTCCGGTAATGCAATGTGCCTGGTTTGTAAATTTATCTACCGTTTGATTAAAAAATTTACTACCTCCAACGGGCGTCCGGTGATTGCTTCTGATAGATTCCGGTTGAATTTCAAAATATTGCTCACCCCATTTAACTAATTGCTCCGGCTTAATGTTTCCCACAGAGCATATAACCATTTGATCGGTATTGTACATGCGGCTTCTGAAATCTCTGATATCCTGCCGGGATATAGCCTGAACAGATTCCGGCGTTCCAAGAATATTTCTGCCTATTGGATGATGAGAAAAAAGCGCCTCTTCAAAATCATCGAAAATGAGTTCCGAAGGGCTGTCATTGTACATCTGTATCTCCTCCAATATTACATTTTTCTCCTTTTCAAGCTCACGCTCCGGGTAAATTGCATTAAACGTAATATCGGCCAGCAACTCAAACGTGCGCTTATAATGCCTGTTAAGAAATGATGTGTAGAAACAGGTAAGCTCTTTGGTAGTATAAGCATCTATTTCGCCGCCCACATCCTCAATTCTTCCAATTATATGAAAAGCTTTACGGTTTTCGGTACCTTTAAATGCCATGTGCTCCAGCAAATGCGCCATACCATGCTCATTGGGTAATTCATCCCTTGTACCTGTATTAATCACCACGCCGCAATGTGCTACAGATGAAGCAGACGGCAAGTGAATAAGTCGAACGCCATTACTAAACCGGTGTGTGAAAAATGTAGATTTAACTAAATTCATTGTGCAAAAATAATGTATCCGAACTGTTCAACAATACAAGTATATGTTTTTGTTTCAAAGCGCATTAGTAAGCCATCGAATAGCAGCTGCAAAGAATATCAACACAATTCACTTATACAAAAAACGGATCACCCTGAGTGACCCGCTTTGGTGGGCTATGCCGGACTCGAACCAGCGACTTCTACCCTGTCAAGGTAGCACTCTGAACCAACTGAGTTAATAGCCCATTGCGGACGCAAATATATAGAAAATCGCACAAACCACATATGATTAAATAAAAAAACCGGCTTACAAATGCTGTAGCCGGTTCATATACTAATTTGTTGCATTTTATTTATGTCGCACAAAGTGACTAAAATGTCGCATAAACTGTGCTCTTTCCCAGGCAGCTGGGTTAGTACTCTTTTCTTGAGCCAGAAGGCCTTTAAAATCTTCTATGGAACTGTATTTATGCTTATCCATCCACGATTCCAGTTCTTTAAGCATTTCAGAAACATAAGTTGCTCCATTACGATAAAGCGCCGAGGCAACCTGCACCACATCAGCACCTGCCAATAATTGTTTTACCACATCTTTACCCGAATGCACACCTGTTGTTGCTGCTATATCGCATTCAACTCTGTTGGCCATAATTGCCACCCAACGCAGCGACAGATGAATATCGGAAGGGCTGCTCAAGACGTGCCCATTGGTAACTTTCATCTCATCAATATCAATATCGGGTGCGAAAAAACGGTTAAACAGCGTGAGACCACTAATTCTTGTTTCAGACAGGCGACGCAGAGCTGGTCCAAGATCTGAAAAATAGAAACTCACCTTGGCTGCTACAGGAATATCAATTTCCGAACTTACCTGATTCACCACATCGTGATATATCTTTTCATTATCAACCGATGAGCGTGAAAAATCGGTGGGCAAAATAAACATATTGAGCTCCAGCGCATCGGCTCCGGCCTTCTCAATTTCCGATGCCAGATAAGTCCATTTTTGCGAAGAAACGCAATTGATACTGGCAATAATTGGAATATTTACGGCCGACTTAGCTTCTTTAATCAGGCGAATATACTTTCGCACCTGGTCCTCTTCAACCGGCTCATCCATGTAATCCATGGTTTCAGGGTACACATAAGGTTTACCGGTCATTTGCTGCTGCATTTGTTCCATCTCCATTTGAATTTCCTCTTCAAACAAAGATTTTAGTACAACGGCTCCGGCACCTGCTTTTTCGAGTTTTTGTATATCATCTACATTACCCGTCATTTCAGAGCTTGCAGCAATAATCGGATTCTTCAATTTTAGTCCAAGGTAAATGGTTTCGAGATTTGCCATAATGTTTGTTTTTTTAGTCTAAGAGCATAACAATTCCGTACGAAAATAGTTGAACAAAAAGTAATTTGTAATAATTTTCAAACGGACTATGCCATATTTACGCCCTGTAAAACACACGCACACAGACAGATTGTCGCAATAAACGCAAAACACATGACAAAAAGACACTATAGCACTCGCTTTTCCTTATGGCAAAAGATTTGACACTTCATAAACAAACTTTTAAAGGAGGATAATCAATGGATTTCAATAAATTTACAATAAAAGCACAAGAAGCCATACAGGAAGCTGTAACACTTGCCACCACCAACGGTCAGCAAGCTGTTGAGAACGGGCACTTATTCAGAGCTATTCTCACCAAAGGTGAATCGGTGGTCAGTTTCCTTGCCGGTAAAAGCGGAGCCAACCTGAGTCAAATTAAACAGGTTACAGACCGTATATTAGAATCATACCCAAAAGTAGAAAACGAGGCACAGCCATATTTATCTAACGATAGTCAGCAAACACTCAATCATGCACTAACCATAGCCAACAAACTGAAAGATCAGTATGTGGCACTGGAACATATTATTGCTGCTATGGCCTCTTCAAAAGGTCAGGTAGGGCAAATGCTAAAAGACAGCGGACTGAAAGAAGCTGATTTGGTGAAAGCCATACAGGAACTACACAAAGGAGAAAATATTAAAAGTCAGACGGCAGAAGACACCTATCAGGCACTCGACCGTTTTGCGAACAATCTCAACAAGATGGCCTCAGAAGGTAAACTTGATCCGGTTATTGGCCGCGACGACGAGATACGTCGTATTTTACAGGTACTAACCAGAAGAACCAAAAACAACCCGGTACTAATTGGTGATCCGGGTGTTGGTAAAACCGCCATTGCAGAGGGACTGGCCCACCGCATAGTGAAAGGCGATGTACCTGAAAACCTCAAAACCAAACAAATATACTCCCTCGACATGGGAGCACTCATCGCCGGAGCCAAATACAAAGGAGAATTTGAGGAAAGGCTGAAAAGCGTTGTAAAAGAAGTTACCGGTTCCGACGGTGAGATTATTCTTTTCATAGACGAGATACACACCCTGGTAGGCGCAGGAAAAAGCGAAGGTGCCATGGATGCTGCCAACATACTGAAGCCTGCGCTGGCAAGAGGAGAACTCAGAGCTATTGGCGCCACAACACTCAATGAATTTCAGAAATTTTTTGAGAAAGATAAAGCACTCGAACGCCGCTTCCAGAAAGTAATGGTAGACGAACCAGACAGGCTCAGTGCACTTGCCATATTGCGCGGACTTAGAGAACGCTACGAGACACACCACAAGGTACGTATAAAAGATGATGCTGTTGTGGCGGCTGTAGACCTGTCAACACGGTACATTTCTGACCGGTTTCTTCCGGATAAGGCCATTGACCTTATAGACGAAGCTGCAGCACGCCTGCGTATCGAGATTAATTCTGTTCCGGAGGAAATCGATAATATCGAAAGACAAATCATGCAACTCGAGGTTGAGCGTGAAGCAATGAAAAGAGAGAAGAATAAAGAGCGCATGAAAGAAATCGACGAAATACTGGCCAACAAGCGGGAAGCCCTAAACGAACGCAAAGCAAAATGGAAGCAGGAAAGAGACCTTATAGAGTCATTACAGCAAAATAAAAAAGCCATTGAAGACTACAAGTTTAAAGCAGAAAAAGCGGAACGTGAAGGCAATTACGGACAGGTAGCCGAGATCAGATACGGTAAAATCAAAGAAACGGAAGAGAGAATCAGCGAGATACACAAAAAACTGGCTGAAGTACAGAGCGAAAACCCAATGATTAAAGAGGAAGTTGAAGCTGAAGACATTGCCGATGTAGTTGCACGGTGGACCGGCATACCCGTATCAAAAATGCTCAGTGGAGAACGCCAGAAGTTAATGGAACTGGAAAGTAAGCTACACCGGCGCGTAGTGGGTCAGGAGGAAGCCATTGTTGCCGTAGCCGATGCTGTGAGACGCAGCCGCGCAGGATTGCAGGACCAGAACAGACCCATTGGCTCATTTATATTTTTGGGAACTACAGGAGTAGGTAAAACCGAGCTGGCTCGCGCCCTGGCCGAAGACCTGTTCGACGACGAAAACCAAATGACCCGCATCGACATGTCTGAATACCAGGAACGGCACTCAGTTTCGCGCCTGGTAGGAGCACCTCCCGGATACGTGGGCTACGACGAAGGTGGACAACTTACCGAAGCGGTGCGCAGGAAGCCATATTCCGTAGTATTGCTCGACGAGGTAGAAAAAGCACACCCGGATGTATTCAACATACTCCTGCAGGTGCTTGACGATGGGCGACTTACAGACAATAAAGGACGTACAGTTGACTTCAAGAACACCATTATCATCATGACCTCGAATACTGGTTCCGACCTTATTCAGGAAAACTATAAATCGCTGACCGATGGATCTAATGATGCTGTATTCGACAAAACAAAAAATCAGGTTTTTGAACGCTTGCGTCAAACCATCAGACCGGAATTTCTGAACCGTGTAGACGAAATTATCATGTTTACACCATTGACTCAGAGTCAAATCGCAGAAATTGTAGAATTGCAGTTTAAGTTGGTTCAAAAGCGCCTGCAAGAAAGCAATGTCGACATTCAGATAACTGATAAAGCGGTGGATTTAATGGCCCGACTAAGTTACGATCCGCTATTTGGAGCACGTCCGGTGAAGCGTAATATTCAGAAACTGCTGCTCAATGAGCTTTCGAAGCAAATCATAGAGGGCAAGATAAACAAGGAAAGCCCAATTACCGTGGATGCTGATGGAGATAAGATAATTTTCAAATCATAACCAATCGCGCAACCACAACATATTTCACGCTAAAGGCGTTTATTCAAAAATGAAAGCTGTCCCAAACGGGACGGCTTTTATTTTGCCGCCTCTTTTCCGGCCACCCACCCGGTGGACCAGGCAATCTGCAAATTGAAGCCACCTGTTTCAGCGTCCAAATCCAGCACTTCGCCTGCGAAAAAAAGCCCGGCAACCAATTTAGACTCCATTGTTTTAGGCGAAACCTCTTTGGCAGCAACACCTCCGGCTGTTACAATAGCTTCTTCCCATGGACTATGACCTGTAATTTCAAAGGTCCAGTTTTTAAACAACTTTCGTATAGCTTTTCTTTCCGCAGCTGAAACCTGGCTACACTCCTTTTCGGCATCGAGCTTCAACTCTTCCATAAAAACAGGTACCAGTTGCGCAGGAAGCCAATCTGAGAAAACATTTTTAAACTTCTTTTTTCCATTAGCATCCAAATCACGCAAAAAACGATTATCGAGTTTTTTGTCATCAAGCGCCGGTTTGAGGTCTATGGTCAGCGAAACCCGTTTATTTTCATTTAATGCATCTACCGCAACCCTACTCAGCGTAAGTATAACAGGACCATCGAGACCGCGGGGAATGAAAGTCATTTCGCCAAACCCCTCTGATGCTTTTTTACCGTCAATCCACAAAGTCACATTTACATTTCTAAGGTTCAAAGACTCCAGTTTGCCGGGAATCTTACTTTCGACAGTCAATGGAACCAATGCAGGCCTGGTCTTTTCGATGATATGCCCCACAGCTTCAGCAAGGCGATATCCATCACCTGTTGAACCTGTAGCCGGATAAGATTTGCCGCCGGTGGTTATTATTACTTTATTAGCATAAAACGCTCCCTGTGGGCAATGCACGCCACTTATTGTACGCTCCTCCATCAATATTTCATCAACACGGTGTTCAAATTTCACCTCCACACCAAGACCATCAACCCACTTTTTAAGGGCATTAACCACATCTGATGCTTTCTGGCTCTTCGGATAATAACGTCCGCCCCGTTCCAGAACAGCTTCCACGCCATGCGCCTCGAGTAATTGCAATACATCCTGACTATAAAACCGGTTAAAGACATTTCGCAAAAAGCGACCATCGGGATAAACATGCTTTATGAATTCACTCGCCGGCTGGTCATTGGTTATATTACACCGACCTTTACCGGTAATAAGCAATTTTCGGGCTGCTTTGCGCATCTTTTCCAACACCAGAACCCTGGCGCCATTCTCAGCAGCACTACCAGCAGCCAACAATCCCGCAGCTCCGGCCCCTACAACAATTACATCATACTTTTCCATATGCGGCAAAAATAATGATTTAATATGAAAATAAGGAGCTTAAGAAATTACAAAGAAATAAAATATCAATTTAGGCTGGCAGAAATCGAAAACAAGATGTTGGACATGCTGCGTTTGCATCTTTAAAATTTTGAAACCATAAAAACCCAACATGCTTTCTATTTAATGCTGGCAAAACTTTTCACAAGAAAAAATGTTTGACTTCAAAGACAACCACAATCCATGCAAATATTAACCATCCTCATATTAACTACTATGGCACAATTATTAACCATTTTTAATTTCGATAAAGACGCTGACTTAAGCAAATGGAATAGAATAAACGACGGTGTAATGGGCGGCCAATCTCAGGGCAGCTTATATATAGACGAGCAGGGGAATGGTGTATTTGAAGGAACCATCTCGCTCGAAAATAATGGCGGCTTTTCATCAATAAGACACCAGTTCCCAACAATAAAAGCCACCGCACATACTCGATTTATATTGCACATAAAAGGCGATGGCAAAAGATATCAATTCAGGGTAAAAAACAACCGGTCTGACTCTCATTCCTACATAGCCTATTTTGAAACAAACAATCAATGGCAAAAAGTTGAAATACCTTTTGCAGAAATGTATGCTTCCTTCAGAGGGCAGCGACTTGAATACCCCAACTATTCGGGAGAACAAATGGAAGAAATAAGTTTCTTAATCGGGAACAAAAAGCAGCAAAAGTTCAAATTATTAATCGATAATATCTCCATTGAGTAATACAACAAGTTGTTTTAGAGCCTTTCAATTAGCTTGTTAGCATTACAAAATCAAAAAAATACGTTCGTAAATGAGTGCAAATGTCCATTTACGAACACTTCAAACGTTTGCATAAAAAATTATATCCACACAAACAATTACAATACAGCAAGTTATACCCGGTGGCACATATTTAGTAATTACACAACTGTAACAGTTTAAATAAAAGTTCGTCACATAACTGAAACCCTTAAAAATTAAAACCCATAGTTATTAACCTTTAAACCCAAACCCATGAAAAATTTAATTAAAACCACAGCCCTTTTCCTTGCCGCAGCAGCATTAAGCTTAAACCTTGCTTCTGCTAGTACACCACCTGCAATAAAAACAAGTGCAGATTTGGAAAAAGCCATCAAACAAGTTGTAAGCTACCCTGAAACCAGCCCGAAAGAAGCTGTTTGTGAACTGGAAGTTATTTTCAAAATAACAAACAGTGGCAAATTAGAAGTAACAAGAACAACAGGCAACAATAAATTCACAGCACATGTGAACGATTGTTTGCAGAAATTGAAAGTTGAAAACCCTGAACTTTACGGACGTTTTTTTAGTAAAAAAATATCATTTATTTACAGAAAATAGATTTTCCTTCCCCAATTTATCGCTGTTCCCCAATAGCCGGCGCCCCGCCGGCTTTTTTTATGCGCTCAATCAGCAGCCTGTCAGCTCCTGTAAAATCCATATGATCAAGCTCTTCAACGGTAAACCATCCAATTTGTTCGTGCTCTAAAGCCACAGGTAAACTATCAGTAAATTTGCTCACAAACGGATGCAGCTCAATAATAAAGTCGTCGTACTCCATGGTGATGCATTTCATTGGGACTGTAACCTGCACATTCACCTTTAGTTCCTCCCACAGCTCCCGTTTCAATCCATCCGTCAACCTTTCATCTTTTCTAAGCTTCCCTCCGGGAAATTCCCATTTACCACCGTGTTTTTTATTAATTGGTCGCTGTGCGACAAAAAACCTGTCCTTGTCAAAAATTACAGCGCAAGTAACAACTACCGTTTCTTTACTCATAAATAATAGATATCAATCCACTTAAAGAAAATGTAAATTTAGCATTTTTACCCTCAGCATATCCAATTCTGCATACATCGAAAAATAGCATAAATTGCAGGTAAGACCTAAGTTGAGGGGTTTAAACGTAGTGAAAAAGCGCTTTCCGCCAGCTGGCAATTGCCGTTTATTTTCAGGCTACACGTAACGTTTTATCTACGATCTCTTCCACTTCATTTGCAGAATTTGTCATTACTTCTTCAACAATTCCGCCAAAACTTGAAGCTACCATCCATGAGTTCATCCGTGAAATATACGTCTTACCATCATTTTTTTCGTAAACGCTAACACGGCAGGGCATCATTGATGATACTACACGCTCAGCGTCTTTTTCCAATATTCTACTTGAATGATTCGGGTGACATAGTGAAATGACTTTTACAGGTTTGACATCTTTGCCATGCTTTTCCATTGTTTTTTGTAAATCATATTGATTTGATATCTTCCATGATTTCTTCTCAATTTCCTTTGATAATCTTTCTAATGTTGAGTTAAAATCAGTTGGACTTACGTTCTCAATAAACGTTTCGTTCATCATGTTATTTTTCTTTTCTTTTGTCATAAAAATAAAAATTAATTAGCCCCGTTTTCTTGTGTGGGCTTTGGTTTCCACATTAATCATCAATATGACACGTGTATTTTTAGAAGGTTTAATCGGGGTTGTTTAATTTTTCCAGGGAGCGTATCAAAATAAAAAAACAGGAGTTCCTCCATTTTAAAAGTCGAAACTGAAAATTTATTTTCGTGTATTACAGCTATTTAGGCTCTACTGAAAAAATGCCTGTATTTTTATCCTGCTTAGGTGTTGCAACCGAGCAAAGGGAGCTCAAAAGATAATTGTGGTGCGGCCGGAAGTTAAATATATTTTCGTTGCCTTATGTTTTTTTCACTAATTACTGTCAACATGCTTGAATACTGTATGTTTTCGGTATTAAATAATTCAACAAGGTATTCGCCTGGTTCTCCTGGTTGAAAATCATACCACCTGAGATATATTACTCCTTTCTGAGGTTTTAATCCTTGCTTAAAAATCAACTCACCGTAATCGCTGTCAAAAGTCAATATAGTTCTTTCTTCCTCGTTTGCAAAGTCGATTACTTCTTCATCCATTACTCCTGAACATTCAACACCAACTGCTTTGATGTCAAATCCTGCTCTCCGAAGTATTTTTACACTTGTTAGTGGGAAGTTTTCGTTTGCAAGCAGTTTCATTTATACAGATTTCACAGGTTCATTATACATTAAACCGTCCTTCAAGCATTCACGGATATACGCAAAAATGGCTTGCAGGTTCTCCTTTGTCAAACGTGGATAATTCTCAAGCACCTGCTTTTCATCCCAGCCGGAAGCTAATAAATCTATGATATGCTCAACAGATAGCCGTGTACCTTTAATCACTGGTTTTCCTGCCAAAACCTTATCATTTGTTTCAATATGTGCATTCCAATCCATATTTCAAATTTAATGGTTTCTTCTTATTTTTACAATAGGAATCCATCTTATTTGCGACGATGAAAATGGCCCGATTTTTTTTCAAAACGCCAATACCTGCAAAGATTGAATCTTTTTATTATGTAAATGTAAACCAATTGCTTCTAGCAATTGCTAACATTTTCTATATCGGGATTAACCCTCATAAAATCAATAGTTCTGATTTGAAAATCATCCTATTGATTAATTCGGGTTTAACTTAAAATTTCAGTTCACTGCGTTCCTGAAAAGTCACTACAAAATGCCAGGGAGCAACATTCCATTAAATTTC
>NZ_JBSRDC010000010.1:0-38764 GCF_055145285.1 Salinivirga sp.
CCCAATTGTAAAAAACAAAATCATAATGCACTCAATGGAAGTTATTTATGCGTTTGTGTTTTCAAGTTGGGTTAATTGCGATATCTGTTCTATTCATTGTATTTTACTTATTGTATTTTTTTTGCACTTCTTCAACATATTTGGGTGTGTCTGGTGCAACATATTTCTCTAACGCTTTTATAATTTTGTGCGCATTCTCCGCATCCACAAAAGTATGCCGGTGGTTTTTATCAACAAAGCCATCTTTAATCATGTTTTCTCTATGGGCCAGTAAATGATCATAAAAACCATTAAAGTTACCAACAACGATTGGCTTTTTATGTAATGATAATTGTGAAGCTGTGATCACTTCAAATAACTCCTCCAGCGTTCCGTACCCCCCGGGTAGTGCTATAAAAGCATCGGCCATTGTGGCCATTTTTATTTTTCTTTCCTGCATGCTTTTCACAACTATGGTGTTGGTTAATCCGGGTTGCACAAGATGTTTTTCTGCCAGGAAGTCTGGAATTATTCCGGTTACGCTGGTGCCTTTTTTTAGGTAATTTTCAGCCAGTACTTTCATTAGGCCAACATTGGCCCCTCCGTATACCAGATCATAATTATTTTCTGCGAGCATTTTTCCAAGGGCTATGGTTTGTTCCCTGAAAAAAGGATCAATTCCTTCATGAGAACCACAGAATACGCATATTTTTTGATGTTTATTTGTCATATCTTTTTCTTTTTTCATTAGGTAAGAAAAATGTAAATGGTATGGCCAGTGAAGCTATTATGGTTGCGTAGAAAAAGGTATTATTGATACCCGTATAGTCTGATAACGAACCAATAAAAAGGGCCGCAACCGATCCTCCGGCAAAGTTAATAGTCATGTTTAAACTATTAAGAAAAGCATGGTTTGTTTTGCTTACGTTTAGTATCAATGCCATGAATACCGGGCCAGATGCAAATAGAACGAAACCTGTCATTATGAGAAATATAGTTTGTAACCATCCTGTAGTGGAAATGAATCCGTACATAAAAACAGGTGTCAGCAGTGTGGTGATGATAATAATTTTTTTTCGTCCAATAAAATCAGAGAGTGTGCCGGAAAGTAGCGTACCCACCGCTCCCGCAGCTTGTAATATGGTTAGTCCAATACCTGCCAATATGAGTGTTCGTCCATTTTCTGTCAGATATACAGGTAAAAAAATGGTTAGTGATGTTTTTATCATGGCTCTGAACATGATAATAAAAAAAACTATTGTCAATAATCCGGAATAAGTCTTAAATGTATTTTTAAGGTTTTGTAAGGATGGAGCTTTTTTTATTTTATTCGACACCATTATACTTTTTAACTGATAATGCAGAAAAACTGATGCAGCTATACCTATAAACATGAGCAACCAGGTACCTTCGAAGGTTAATAAGCTTATGGCACCCAGAATGATCATTGGTCCGGAAGTACGAGCCAACTCGCCAGCAACCATATACATACTTGTGGCAAAACCAATGCGGTGGGTTGTAATTTGTTTCAGCATAACGGGGGCAGGCACATGAAAAAGTGCCGAAGCAGCTCCCATTATTACCAAAATCAAAGTTAAAAACCAGATATTTGGTACCAGCCCCAATAAGCTCATTGTAATGGCTGTAATGGCTGGACTCCAAATTACAAAATACCTAAGAGCAACGCGTTCTGCCAGTATGCCAATAAACGGCATCAGAAATGAAGGAGAGCGCTGCAAAACCTGTAAAATACCAATGCTGGTATACGAAAGGCCAAGTTTTTCAATGAGTAATGGCAATACTGGAGCGAAAAACGCTGCATATACATCATGTATATAATGCGAAAAAGCAACGGTGAAGATTCTTTTTCGTTTTCGCTGAAGTAAACCCATTTGCCAGATTAATTGTAGAGCAGGTTTTTATTTGTTCTCAAAAAAAGAGAAACACACTTTTCCGTAGTCTCTTTGTTTAATGAAATATTTCGATTCAATGTATTTTTCATCATCTCCATGTTCCAAAATGAGCATGCCACTTTTTAAAATATTGGCTTCCATTACATCATTGATTATTTTCTCTTTATTGGGCAAATCGAAGGGGGGATCTGCAAAAATAATGTCAAAGTTGTTCTTTGGCAGTTTCTGGATGGCATTGAATGCATTCGTTCGGAATGTTTTTATTTGTTTAAACCCAATTGCTTTAGCATTTTTATTTATGAACTTGTAGCGGAAGGGGGCTATTTCAATGCAATAAATTTCGCTTGCGCCTCTTGAGGCAAATTCAAAAGAGATGGCTCCTGTACCACCAAAAAGATCGGCAATTTTTAATCCCTCAAATTCATAGCTATTAGCTAAAATATTGAACAACCCTTCTCTTGCCTGATCTGTTGTTGGTCTGGCTTTGAAGTTAGGCGGTAATTTTATTTGTCTTCCTTTATGAGTACCACTTATGATCCGCATCGGTATATTCCGGTTAATAGTTTGTACTTATACATGGGTAATTGATCAAAATGAAATGTATATTGCTCTTTATATAGTTGATTGTCTAAATATACATTTTTGATATGCCGCTTTATTTCCTGTGGAATTATTTCTTTAACCAGGTCGTTGCCTTGAATAAAGAGGTTTGAATGAGAAGGGCTAATTTCCAGTTTCTCCATAGCTGCCAGCGTATAATAAAGAATATCGGCATATTGGTTATAGCTGAAGTTATTGTAAAATTTCAGCTCATTTTCTTTCATATATGCAACTTCAAAAAACTGATCATGAACGGCCATGAAAAAAGCACTTTGGGGCTCAGTATGTTTTAGCGTTTGGAGAGCATTAAATAAAAATGCTGATTGATGCGGGATGATATTAACTTTAACAGCTTTATTGTTAATGATGTTGAAGATTTTTACTGGTATACGTGAGGCCATGATTATATTGGAACCTGGAATTTTACAAAACGTAGCCACTGAGAATTCATCTATCTTGTAATTGATATTGAGAAGCTTGTCTATATTTTTTTTATCGAACAACATATCCGGCACCATTGCCCATGGTCTGTTGATAAAGGAGATATTTATGTGGTTGTGAGTTCCTGTAAGAATATCCTCATTTTCGAACAAGTCTTCAACTATTTCAGCTAGTCGTTTTATGGGTAACTCAGTGCCAAAGTCGTAATGCCGTAATGCCAAATGGGTAGTGGTTTCCGGATCTGTTACCATATAAGAAAATCCATTCAGACTTAGCTGAATGGATTTTATATATTTTTCCGTATTATTAAAGTCGAATCTTTCGTCGATTTTATCGATCGTCGAAACGGTATAATTCATTGGCGTTACTCCCAGTTTCCTGCATTATTGTTTGCTTCAGCAAGTGACCCAACCTTAAGGCCTTTGTAATCTTTACCGTCATTATAGGAGGCAATAAGGCGTTTGTTCATTCCGTGAAGGATAATTTCGCTTGGTGCCTTAGCTTCAAATACTTTTACAGGCAATCCAGAGGCAGTTACTTCGCCCGTGGCTAATTCAAATTTTTTGTCTTTGGTGTATGGAATAATTGGCAGTTTGTCAACATTGTAATCCATACCAAAAAGCGAATCTTTAACACTGACTTTGATCGTGTCCCGGCTAATAATTTCTTGCTTCAGCGCAAGCTTTTCAGCTTTTGAACGACTTTTAAGTGAGTCAATATACTCTTCAGGAATATTACCAATTGCCTTTACCAGTGCAAGCGAATCGTGTTTCACGAAGTCAACAAGGGTGTCAAAACTGGCAGTATATCTGTTATATACGTCTTTGTAGGCTACCTGAGCTTTTCTGATGTCTTTCAGGTTTTGGATTACCGCTTCATAGCGTTCTTTTCGCTCTTTTTCGAAGCGAATCGGCTTCATGATGCTGTCATATAGTAAGTAAGCCAGCACTATGGCTGCGATAGCTAATGCAAATTGCAGGACCTTTCTCATTGGACTAAAATTTGTTTATTGATTTTACTTTAATCTTGTCTGCAAATTTATAAATTATTTTAAATTCACCATTTTTGCAGCTCATTTATTTCTTTTATTTGGCAAAATACAAAGTTATCAATAATGATTGAACAGCAACTTTCTTCCCATATAATTAAAGAGTTAGGTTTTGAACCTACTAACGATCAATTACAGGCAGCAAGCTTAATGGCCACTATTTTAGTGAATTATAATAATAATGAATTAAGAGAAAAAGTTTTGATGATCAGAGGTTATGCTGGTACGGGCAAAACCTCTCTGATTGGTGCGCTTGTGCGGGTTTTAGATAAGTATAAGAAGCGTTCCGTGCTGCTTGCGCCAACCGGGCGTGCAGCTAAGGTGTTTTCATTTTATGCTAAAAAACAGGCTTCCACAATACATAAAAAAATCTACAGGCAGCAATCAGGTAAAGAGTTTAACTCTTCTTTTGCAGTTGACCGGAATTTACATAAACATACTGTGTTTATAGTTGACGAAGCCAGTATGATCGGTGACCAAACCGATGGCGAAAATATGTTTGGTTCGGGCAATCTTTTGTCTGATTTACTCCGATATGTATATTCCGGAGAGGCCTGCCAGCTTATTCTTGTCGGAGATGTTGCGCAGCTGCCTCCTGTTGGCCTTACCCTGAGCCCGGCTCTACGCGAAACCGTTATCAGTGAATTTGGCAAAGATGTACGCCTTTGCACTTTACGTGAGGTAATCAGGCAAACAAGAGAATCCGGCATTTTATTGAATGCTACGCGCATCAGAACGCAATTAGCCGAGAAAAGTTATAAAATACCCAAATTCGAAATAAACGCTTTTGCAGATATTGAGCGCATTCCGGGAAATGATTTTGTTGAGATTTTGCAAGATGTTTACCAAAGTAAAGGGCTGCATAATGTGGCGGTTGTGACGCGCTCTAATAAGCAGGCCAATATGTATAATCAGGGTATCAGGAACCAGGTTTTGTGGTACGAAAGTGAACTAACTCCTGATGATCGGTTAATGGTTGTAAAAAATAATTATTATTGGGCCAGAGATCTTGAAAATACTGATTTTATAGCCAATGGCGATTTTATAAAAATATTGGCAATTAAAAAGTATGAAGAAAAATATGGTTTTCGGTTTGCAGATGTAACCATAATGCCTGAAGACTATTCTGATATAGAAATTGATGTGAAAATTATTTTGGATGCCCTGGTGAGCGAAGCTCCCAACTTGAATGGGCAGCAAAACAGAGATCTGTTTTATTCTGTAGAAGGAGAATATTCGCAGATTAAATCAAAAAAGAAACGATTTGAGGCCATACGTGAAGATCCCTATTTTAATGCCTTACAGGTAAAATATGCTTACGCCTTTACTTGTCATAAATCACAAGGTGGTCAATGGGATACTGTTTTTGTAGATCCGGGCTATTTTACCGAAGACATGCTGGGTGTTGACTATCTGAGGTGGCTGTATACTGCATTTACCAGGGCTCAGAGTAAATTGTATCTGGTCAACTTTAAAAATGAGTTTTTTGGCGATGAATAAAAAAAGCGCTACCATTTTGATAGCGCTTCCATAAGCTTTTGTCACAATTAGTTTTGGCTTATTTTTTCCAAAGCCTTCATGTTTATTTCGTTTGTAATATCTTTTCCGTTTTTATTATAGAGGTATTCAATCCGTTCACGATAAGAATCTGTTACTTTTCCTCTTACTATTTTCATAGTGCTGTTCATCATTTTATTTTGCTCATTAAATCCTTCTTCCAGCACAGCCACGGCTGATGGGAGCCATCTTTCCGGGAACTCCCCTTCATAGCGGCCTCCTTTTCTAAAGTGATTTATTTCTGATTGAATGAGCTGTAACGCTTGTTTCTTACCCTCTTCATGAGTCATTGAAAGATTACTATTCTGCAATGCACTTTTTATTGCTTCATAGTTAGGATATATTAATCCGATTGTATATGGATTCTGATTGTTATGAAGTACAATTTGGTCGATGTAAGTTGTTTTTTCTGTCAGTGCTTCTTCTATTGCCTCAGGACTGTATTTCTCGCCATCGTTACTAATAAGCAGGCTTTTAAATCGACCAAGCACATAAAGGAAATTGTCTTTCTCGATATAACCCATGTCTCCGGTATGTAACCATCCGTTTTTTATGGTTTCCCGGGTTGCTTTTTCATTTTTCCAGTAACCATGCATTACATTTTCACCTTTTACAACTATTTCACCTTTTTCACCTTTGGAAACCTCATTCCCATTATCGTCACAAATTTTTAATTCCAGGTTGTTTACCAGAAATCCGCTACTACCCAGTTTGTGTTTATGCAGGGCATTGGAACTGATAATAGGTGTGGCCTCTGATAATCCGTAACCCTGCATCATGGGTATGCCAATAGCATAAAAATAACGTTGAAGTTCAATGTCAAGCAAAGCTCCACCGCCGATGAAAAACTTAAGTTGCCCGCCAAAAAATTCTCTGATTTTTTTATAAAGAATTTTATCAAAAAGGCTTACCAATGGTTTGCGCCATATGCTTCCGTTTTTGCCTTTATTGAAACCTTCTTTATTGTATTTGTAAGAATTAGTTAAAGCAAACTGGTAGAGGTTCCACATCAATTTCCCCTTTGCTTTAATTCCGGCATCAATGTTCTTTTTGAAGTTTTTGGCCAGAGCAGGCACGCTTAATAGCAAGCTTGGCTTGATTTCTTTAATATTGGCAGGGATATTTTTGAGTGTTTGAAGTGCATTTTTTCCCGTTTCAACCATGGCTAATGATGCGCCTTTTCCCATAAAGCTATAAATACCCGCTACATGCGCAAAGCAATGGTCGAGTGGCAGAATTAATAAGGTTTTATAGCTTTCTGGTATATCCATTAAGCTGTATGCCTGTTCTACATTAGCAGTGTAATTTCGGTGTGTAAGGATAATGCCTTTGGGGTCTGACGTTGTGCCAGATGTGTAAGTAATGTTTGCCCAATGGTTTCCTTCTATTGCTTCTTTCCTTTTTTGCAGCTCATCGCTATTTTCTTCCCTGTATTTTTTCCCTGCTTTTATTAGCTCGTCAAAGGAAATTGCTTCTGGCGTGTTAAGATTGGTTTCATCCAGATAAATTATTTTTTCGACGTGCGAAAAGTCTTTTTTGACCTTGTCAATTTTGGGGGTTTGTTGCCCTGAAACAATTAAAAAACGTGATTCTGAATGATTTACCCTGAAAAGAACTTCGTTGGCTTCCAGTTTTATTGAAAGGGGAATATTGACCGCCCCTGTATACAGTATACCTAATTCACTTATTATCCAATTATTCCGGCCCTCACTGAGCAAAGCAATATGGTCATTCGGCTTAATTCCGATAGAGAGCAGGCCATTAGCTACAACTTCAACCTGTGATAAAGTTTGTTTATAGGTGGTAGGTTGATATTTTCCTCGCTGTTTTTCCCACATAAAGGGATTATCAGCAAATCTTCTCACGCTATTCTCAAACAAATCAATTATCGTCTGCATAGGATTTCTTTTTGGGTGCTAAAATAGAAAAAATTAGGAGAATTATTCGAATGGGTTTATTTTGTTGGTTTCATTCTATCAAATTAGCAAGTTCTACCAATCTTTTTGATAATATGAATTACTTTAACTGTGCTGAGTTATATATTTTGGTTAAATTTCGTTCATCTTTTAACGGATTATGGAAAAAAAAGTTTTAAAGGATGAAGTCAGAAGGCTGCAAAAAGAGGTTGAGACCTTAAAAAAAGATGCTGTAAAGTATCAGCTTTTAAAGGAGACTGCCGGTTTTGCCATGCTTACAATGGAAAAGTATGTATTTGTGGACTGTAACCGCATGGCAGAAAAAATTTTCGGTCTCACGAGAGACGAAATTATCGGGAAAGAACCCTTTATTCTATCACCCAAGTACCAACCAGACGGTTCTTCTTCAGACGAAAAAGCAATTGAACTCATAAATAACACCCTGGAAGGAGAAGTGTTGCATTTCGAATGGCAGCATATAAAAGGAGATGGGACAAGATTTTTTGCAGATGTTAGTTTAAATAAAATTGCGGTGAATAATGAGGAATACATCCAGGTTATATTGTGCGATATTTCTGACGAAAAGAGAAGTAAAGAGCGGTTAGAGAACCAAAATCGAATAATTAGACATCTGAATCGAAAATACCAAAGACAGAATGAAGCATATGAAAAATTACTTGAAGAGGTAAAACAGCATCAGGACCAAACCAATGCAATCTTATCAACCATAAATGACGGGGTGGCTGTTTTTCGTGCGGACAGGTTTTTATACATTAATAAGCAAATGCTTTATATGATAGGGCATACGGAGGAAGAACTGACGCCACAAATGTTATTCCGTAAACTTGGGCATGAATTAGATTCCATTCCATTGCCTACCGATAGAGAAAAACCTTTTGAAAGTTGGCCGGGTGGAGCTAATAAGGATAAATATTTAAGATTACAGATTGTGCCAATGAAAGAGCCTGGGGTGTATATGGCCCACCTCGCTGATTACACTGAAATTAAAAAAGTCAGCCGAAATACAGAAGAAAATGAATTTAAGTTTCGCTCCATTTTTCATAGTAGTACAGACGGAATTATTTTGGTTTCTAAAGATTTTGTAATTCGTGAAGTCAACAATACATTCGTAAAGAACTACGACTATAAATATCACGATTTGGCCGGGGTGAGTATTGATACGTTGATACTTGGACATGAACAGCAGAATTTCTCCCAATGGCTTGATGCCACTTCCGGTGAAGAGATTAAATTAACAGAGTTCGAAATTTTTTCTGCTGATGGTTCGCTTAGTCCTGTAGAAATTGGGAGTAGAAAAATTAAGCTCGGGTATAGCGATGTTTTTCTTATAATAGTTCGCGACATTTCGTATCGAAAGAAATTTGAACAGCAATTATTTCATACCATGATTCAGACAGAGGAATCAGAGCGTAAACGTGTTGCTGCTAACCTACACGATGAACTTGGGCCTGTACTTTCTTCAATGAAATTATATACCAACACTTTAAAAGCTAAAGGCGAAGGTAGCTTTGATTATTTGGTTGAACAGTTTGATGAACTAATTTCTGATGCTGTCGGCACAGTGCGTTCTTTGTCAGAAGATTTAAGTCCTGTTTCTTTGTTTAAGGGCGGACTTGAAAAAGCCATTGAAAAAAGAGTCGATGCTCTTCGGGATTTTTATCAAATTGACCTTTATTCAACACTCAATGAAAAGCGCTTTGTAGAACAGATTGAAATTAATGCTTTTCGGGTAATCAATGAATTGTTAAACAATACAATAAAACATGCCGAAGCTTCGCTGATTACACTCAAACTTATTCACTCGAAAAATAGTTTAAATATTCATTATGAGGACAATGGCATTGGTTTTACTCCCAATCTTTCAGATGATGATTTATCCGGTCGCGGGGTTGGTAACATACTGGGGCGTTTGAAATCCATGAATGCAACTTACAAAATTGACTCTGAACCTGGCAAAGGGGTTAGATACGATATTACTATTCCCGTAGAATGAGAATATTGCAAAAATTTATTGCCACCAGTACCATCTGATGCGGTCATTTGCCAGACCTACTGCAGGCATTGGTATTTTTATTATGTTGAGCATACGAAAAAGTACTTTTAGATATTTGTTATTAGTGGGAATTCTTTGCCAGTCAATATCCGGCGAAAACAGAAATTGTCTGTATCGTTTAACATCATTGAATGGTTCCGGGTTTTCACTACCTCCCAGCATGCCACCGGCGCTATAGCCAAAAGCCAGAGCAATCCATGGTGGTATCTTATCCATTCCGGTTGCTTTGTTTAAACTAAAACTTAACCAGTACGATTGTGCATTGTAATCTTTGATTAATCTTTGTAAAACATCTTCACCTAAGACCTCAGGCCTTTTCGATGCATAAGGCGACGCTTTGTAACCATATTTTAGTCTGAAAATCTGAGATTCCCATATCAGCTCCTGAATTCCAAAAAATGCAGCACCACTTATATTGGCAATTAAGTCTCCCGAAGAGGCACCCCATTGAGCAGAGTAACCGTCAAATAATTCTATGCTCGACATGGCAGCGACAGACATGGCAGTGCTTAGTAAACTTGCTTTTTGCCTGCTTAAACCTGTCTTTTCGAGCAACCATGCATTCTGATATGCAATTTGATAACCAGCGTATGTGTGCCCAACTTTATCGACTTGTAACCACTCATGATTGTCGTTGAACCAGTGAAAAGAACTCCTCGGATAATCTTTGTACCATACTTCATTTAGCGCCAGCATGCTTCCTGAATAAACTAAACCCTCTGCAGCGAGAAGCTGCCAGGTCTTGAATTGCTGTTTGCTTGAGTCCTGCAGGTGTTGACCATTAGAATTAATGCTAATAGTCAGCAACCAAACGGTAAATGCCCGTAATAAAATGTGTTTTTGTACCCTGCGAAGCATAGCTTTTGCTTTGTCCAAAACTACAAACTTTTAATTTGAGCAGTTACTTTATGGAGTGGAAATCTTTGAATCAATATTTCTTGATGCAAAAAATAATTATTCAATTTTGTTATGATTATGAAGGAAAAAAGACAAATTGTACAGAACTGGAAGTTTTTAAACACTTTTTGAGAACTATCATGGTTATATTTTTATATCTTTTTTTTGTTCTGTAAGCCAAAGGCATTAACTTTAGATAAAATTTTAAACTATGGACCAATTACCCTGGCAAGATATCGATTGGAAAGGACGAAAGATTTTGTTGGCTGAAGATGAGGAGGTTAACCTTATATTTTTTGAAGAACTCCTGGAAGATACAGGAGTCACATTAATTATAACAACGGATGGTCAGGCAACAATAGATGCTGCTACAGAGCATGATGATATTGATTTAATTTTGATGGACGTGAAAATGCCCGTAATGAGTGGCCTCGATGCTACCAGAAAAATTAAAGTCACCAAGCCGGAACTCCCAATTATTGCACAAACAGCCTATGCTATGGAGGACGAGAAACAGCATTGTCTCGATGCTGGTTGCGACGATTATATCGCTAAACCAATTGATCCAAACGATCTCTTTACCTTACTTAAAAAATACATGAATAAATAAAGCAACTTTTATTTAGTTGCACAGTTTTTGTTTTGCGGTGACTGATTTTATGAATCATCGTAAAAAATAGTAAAATGCATAAGGGTATTTATCTTTTCTTGTTTCTTTTAATATCTACATTAGCCGCAAAAAGCCAGGTAACTCCCGATACCGTCAAAGTTGATTCTATTCAGGCCGATTCTGTATATCCGGATTCTGCCATGCAAAAAGAAAAGCCAATTCCGGAGGATTCTGTTATCACCAATAAAAAAAATATTGAAGTTGAATCAAGCTCTGAGGAGGAAACAAAACTTGATGATAAAATTCATGCTAAAGCTGATTCTTTAAAAACAGATACGGCTGAAATAGCGTTGAGGCAAAAGTATGAGGAGTTAAAGCAAAATATTATTGATTCCACAAAGGTTTTAAAAGATTCCATCGTATTTGTGAATATCCGGAAAAATGAATTCAGGGATTCGCTACAATTGATTCATAATAAAATCACATTACTTAAATTCGAAGCAGATTCCATTCATATGGAACGTAGCCTCTATGCCGACAGTCTTAAAAAACTGCAGACTACATATGATAGTTTAGAAGATGTGGTAAGCAGGTTACGAAAAAAGAACGAAATATTAAGACCGCTCAACAAAGAATTGAGTGATCAAATAAGAAATCTACAAAATAAAGTAGATTCTCAAAGCGTAATGCTTGACCAGCAGATTCGAAAAATTAAGGAAAAAGAACAATTGTATGCAGAGCGAGAGCTGATATACCAAAATGCCATACAAACCTCCAAAATTGATTTGGTAAAGCTTGAAGGAAAGCTGGCAGCAAAAAACAGCCAGCTGTCTGGCAAAGAACGCGAAATTGAATTACTGGCTGGAAGTATTGCTGACAGGAAAGAATCCATACAGGAAAAAAACAAAGAAATAAAACTAATAAGAGAAAAAAGAGAGAATGTTAGTGTTCAGCTTGATACGCTCAAGGATTATTTACAGGAAACAGAAAAAGACTTATTGCTGACCAGGCAGGAATTAAAATATTCAAAGAAGGAAGTTAAAGCCCTGAAGAAGCGTATTCATGACATGACAAACAAAGAAAAAACCATTCGTCTTGTACAGGGTATCGGAATTCGAAATTATCGCAGTCCGCTTTATAGCCTGAAGCCCGAAAGTTCTGAAAACCCCGATAGTTACGTGATAACAAATGAGAACGCCGGAGACTATGAATTTGATTTTGTAACGGGTGCTACTTTCAAGTTATTCAACATAAGTGCCGATGATGCAGAATTTTCATCAGATATTGGCTTTTTCGTGGGTTTTGGTGGAAAAAACCTTTTCAAAAACTTTTATATCGGACCCAATTTGAAACTTTTCGATGTAATTCATATCAATGCAGGATTGAACATAGCAGAATTTCGACTGTTAAAAAGTGGTTTTAAAGAGGGCGATAGTGTTCCACAGGGTACCTCTATTCCAACCATCAGCAAATGGGAGCTGACACCCTATTTTGGTTTGACTTTTGATTTTAGCCTGATTACTTCAATTGCCGGTAAATTGTAATTCTTTACAATTCAGTATTTTTTAAATACTTTTGTTTTGTTGAGTTCACTTGACTCTTTTGAGGTAATGCTCAATTTACAGGCACACGCGCCAAACTAATTTCCTGTTTGGATGTTTACCCCTGTATATGCAACCTTACATGTATGGCCAATACTAAAAACCAACAATACAATCTTGTGCTTACACAACGTTTGGCAAGAATTTTTGATTCACTGGGCGATGTAGATTTGTTGTACAACCAGATGGAAACAAGTCCACATCCGGTACTCATTACCAATTTAACCGGTGAGATAGTTTATGCCAATGAAAGCTTATTATCCTTGTCAGGATACACGATAAATGAGCTTGTTGGCAAAAATCCAAATATTTTAAAAAGTGGCGACCAGCCTGAGAATTTTTACAAAAGGCTCTGGGAAACAATTGAGCAGGGAGAACAATTCGAAAACCGATTTAAGAACCGACGTAAAGATGGTAGCTATTATTGGGTTTATTCAACCATAAAACCATTACGAAAAATAAACGGAGACATTTCCGGATTTATCAGTATACAAGAAGATATTACGAACCTAATTAAGCTCGAATCCCAGTCGTTAACTAATGAAGTCGTACTCATCAACATTGTAAAAAACTTACCCAAAACCGGAATTTTAATTGTTGAGGTTAGTCCCGAAAGTATTTACATGGCAGAAGGGGAGTTAATACATGAATTTTTTCCAGATAAATCGCCTGATTTTGGCAATTTTGAAAAACTATTTTCTCCCTTTGGATTTTCATTGAGTAAAGCGCTAAATAAAATTTGTAAAAATGGGGATAGCCGCCGAAAAAAAATATTTTGGGGAAATCGCACCATTGATTTTTTAATTTCGCCATTGCGTTTCGGGGGATCGTCTAAAGTCTATTGTTCTGTGATAATTAGAGATGTTTCAGATTATCAGCGGGTAATAGAACAGGTGCAGCATAGTGAACAACAGCTTGAAGCAATTTTTCAAAATGCCGGTATCGGTATCGGCATTTTAAACCCAGGAGGAGATTACATTCGGGTAAATAATGGATGGGCGCAGATGACCGGTTATAAAAAACAAGAGCTCGTGAAAATGAATGTACGGTCTTTATTAGCTACTGATGATTTGGAAAGGTACAGACCAGAGTTTTACACGTTGCTTAAAGGCATCAAAGACCGCCACAGAATGGAAATGCGATTTGTACGTAAAAATAAAGAAATTCTGTGGGGTGATGTAAGCATGACAAGCATGAAAAATTCAAAAGGTGTTGTTACAGCTATTATTGCTGTTGTGTCAGATATCACAGACCACAAGAAAAACAGAGAAGCCCTTGAGCAATCAGAAAAAGAATTTAGGGAGCTTAATGCTACCAAAGACCGCCTTTTTTCAATTTTGGCTCATGATCTGAAAAATCCATTTGGGGCCATTATTGGACTATCTGAATTAGCCATTGAAGCCCCCGACGAAACGCCCCACGAAAAAGCAATAGAATACCTGCAAGCTATAAATACTACAGCAAGTCAGGCCAACGACCTTTTACACAATTTATTGGAGTGGTCACGGATTCAGACTGGTGCAATTTCTCCAGTGCTTGTGCACAATGATATTTTTGAGATTGTAGAGAATTCCATCGAATTAGTAAAAATCATGGCTGCCAATAAGCAAATCAATATTCATAACAAGATCGCTTCTTCGAGTTATGCAGTTTGCGATTTAGAAATGATGAATACCATCATTCGGAATTTATTGACCAATGCCATTAAATATAGCCACGAGTCTTCGAGTATTGAGATCACTTCCACCGAAAACGAAGATTATTTATTTATTCATATTCACGATTTTGGTATTGGTATGACAAAAAAGCAACAAAACAATCTGTTTTCTATGTCAAAAACCGACTCTACTCCCGGAACTGCTTCAGAAAAAGGTACCGGACTTGGTTTAATACTGGTAAACGATTTCGTAAAAATGAATAACGGCACCATTAAATTGGAAAGCGAACCGGGCAAAGGAACAATATTTACTATCAAACTACCTCGTTTTGGTTGATTTTCAATGATTTTTAATAGGCTGATATTGATTTTCTTAATATTTACAGTGATTTTTTTTGCCTATATTCGAATATCGAACATTAGTTTATTTTAATTTTGTTTAAATAAATTTAAGATACTTATAAAAAAATATATTTATAAATCTTGACAATTATGAGAAACCCAGGTTTGTTAATTTTAATAGCACTTGTTTTTGTTGGCTGTGGTGGACAAAAACAACCTGTGCCAAAAAATAAAATTATTTATGTTAGTATTAAACCTCAGCAATTTATGGTTGAGCAAATTGCAGGAGAAGTTTTCACAGTAAAAACTTTGCTGCCTCCTGGTGCAAGTCCTGCGGTTTATGAGCCTACTCCCGGTCAGTTACGTGGTCTTTCACGCGCATCTGCCTATATTCGGATTGGGCATATTGGTTTTGAAAAAGCATGGATGGAAAAAATAATGGCTACCAATCGTAAAATGGAAGTTTATGATCAGTCTACCGGAGTTAATTTTATTAAAGCTAATCACCATCACGGAGCAGAACATAATCATGAGCACATGGCAACGGTAGATCCACATATATGGGTTTCGCCGGCAGAGGTTAGCGTTCAAATTGAGAATATAAGGCTTTATTTAACAAAATTATTGCCTGATAGTGCGCATTATTTCAAACAAAATACGAAGGAAATGAGGTTAAAAGTCGCCAATTTGGACAAATTAATACGTGATAAGTTTGAAGATACAGCACAGAGGATATTTATGATTTATCATCCCTCATTGAGTTATTTTGCACGCGATTATCAACTTAAGCAATTACCCCTTGAGCGGGAAGGGAAAGAACCGAGCGGACGCTACATGGCCGAGTTGATTAAAAAGTCAACAGAACTTGGTATACAAACTGTTTTTGTGCAAAAGCAATTTCCGGCGGCCAAAGCAAAGGCCCTCGCCGATGAGCTTAATGCCAGCATTGAAGTTATAGATCCATTGGCATACAATTGGTTTGAAAACATGAAGGAAATGTCTTCAAAAATTGAACGGGCGGTTAAAGAATAGAAGTTAATAAGTAATTTGAATAAAAAATGACAAATCCACTTATAGAATTAAAAGATATTCGTGTAGCCTATGATGGTACAGAAGTACTGAACCAAATCAATTTTACTGTGCATCAAAATGATTTTATCGGAATCATTGGGCCCAACGGGGGTGGGAAGACTACAATGATGAAAACAATGCTTGGTCTTATTAAACCCGTTTCAGGTAAGGTTATTCATCATAAAAAAGATTTGGAGATAGGATATTTGCCTCAGTATACCAATGTAGATAAACGTTTTCCGCTTCAGGTTTGCGATGTGGTTTTGAGTGGATTGATGTACCGGAAAAGATTACTTGGGCGGTATAATAAAAAAGACAGGCAGAAGGCTTGCGAAGCCTTAAGCTGGGTTGGAATGGAACATTTGGCAGATAAGCATATTGGGAGTCTTTCAGGTGGCGAAACCCAGAAAGCCCTGTTGGCTAGAGCCATTGTGGCTTCTCCATCGCTTTTAATCCTTGATGAACCCAATACCTACGTCGATTATGCATCTGAAGGAGAAATATATGAGTTATTAAAAAAACTTAATGAACGCATGGCCATTCTTATGGTATCGCATGATTTGGGCATGATTTCGTCATATATCAAAACCATAGCATGTGTAAACCGAATGTTACATTATCATAAAAGCAATGTAATTACACCCGAACAATTAAAAACGTATAATTGTCCTATTCAGCTTGTTACACATGGGCATATACCGCACACTGTACTTGCCGAACACGAAGGATCAGTTGGACATGCAAAACATGATCATTGATGAATATAACAGAACTATTTCAATACGATTTTTTTACCAATACATTACTCGCTGCAGCCTTTGCCAGTATTGCAGTCGGAATTATAGGAACCTATATTGTTTCGAGACGAATGGTGTTTTTAAGCGGAGGTATCACACATGCCTCTTTCGGGGGAATTGGCATTGCCTATTACCTCGGAATTAATCCGATATTGGGAGCAGCTGCATTTGCCGTGCTTTCGGCGTTGGGTATCGATGTTTTCTCACAAAAACGTTTTATGCGGCACGATAGCCTCATAGGCTTGTGGTGGTCAGCCGGTATGGCGTTAGGTATTGTGTTTATTTATATAACACCCGGTTATACACCTAACCTTATGACATATCTTTTTGGTAGTATTTTAACAGTCGGTGCGCTCGATGTATGGTTGCTTGCCGCCTTGGCCTTAATCGTTACGGTTTACTTTATGTTTTTCCACAAGGCTATTATGTTTATAGCATTTGACCCGGAATATGCCCGCACACACAATGTGCCGGTGCATACGCTTAGTTTATTTACATCTGCTTTGGTTGCGCTTACTATTGTTTTTAGCATTAAGGTGGCCGGAATTATACTTGTAATTTCATTACTCACCGTACCACAGGCAATTGTGAATATGTTTACACATAATTACAAAAACATTATGTTGTTTTCAGTTGTTCTCTCTTTCGTAGGAATTTTTACCGGGTTAATCGTTTCATTTAGTGTGGATATACCATCAGGAGCAACGATTATTTTTGCTTTATTGGTACTGTTTTTAATGGCACGTCTGGTTTCATGGTTTATGGAAAGGGCCGGATTGAGAAAGTCAGGACATAAAATAGAAAATAATTTGAATCAATAATAATCAACATAGAAAATAATAACATCATGAGTTACGATTTAATAGTTATCGGAAGTGGACCAGGCGGTTATGTGGCTGCCATCCGCGCATCGCAATTGGGAATGAAAACAGCCGTAGTAGAAAAAGCGGAACTGGGTGGCGTTTGCCTCAACTGGGGCTGTATACCAACAAAATCGCTTTTAAAATCGGCGCAAGTTTTCGAATACACTAAAAATGCTGCTAATTACGGTGTGAAAATAGATGGCGACATCAAACCTGATTTTGAAGCTATGATCGGTCGTAGCCGAGAAGTTGCCAACGGCATGAGCAAAGGAATTGAATTTCTTTTTAAGAAAAACAAAATAGATGTCCTCAATGGCTTTGGCAAAATAGTAGAAAAAGGAAAAGTTGAAGTAACGGGCGATAAAGATAAGAAAGAAGTATACGAGGCTAAACATATTATATTGGCTACCGGAGCCCGTTCAAAAGAGTTGCCTAACTTGAAGCAGGATGGCAAAAAAATTATTGGATATCGCAAAGCCATGACACTGGAAAAACAACCAGAAAGCATGGTGGTTGTTGGTTCTGGAGCTATTGGCGCCGAGTTTGCTTATTTTTATGCCACATTGGGCACAAAAGTAACTTTGATTGAGTTCTTACCCAATGTTTTGCCCAATGAAGATGAAGAGGTATCGAAGCAAATGGCTCGCTCATTTAAAAAGGCCGGCATGAAAGTCATGACCAACTCTTCGGTAGAGAAAGTCGATACTTCAGGAAAAAAATGCAAAGTAACCGTAAAAACCAAGAAAGGCGAAGAGCAGCATGAAGCAGATATTGTGCTCTCGGCTGTTGGTATTGCGCCTAACCTGGAGGGTATTGGTATTGAAGAGATGGGTGTTGAGCTTGAGAATGGCAAAGTGAAAGTCGATGAGTTTTACCGTACAAGCATTGAAGGTGTTTATGCCATTGGCGATATCGTACATGGACCAGCCCTGGCCCACGTGGCATCAGCAGAAGGTATTTGCGCTGTGGAAAAAATCGCAGGCGAAAACCCACAACCTATTGATTACGGTAACTTGCCAGGCAATACTTATACAATGCCGGAGGTTGCATCTGTAGGTATGACTGAAAAACAAGCTAAAGAAGCCGGATATGAGGTAAGAGTTGGTAAATTTCCATTTACCGCATCTGGTAAAGCAAGTGCCGCCGGCCATAAAGATGGTTTTGTGAAGCTTATCTTCGATAAGAAATATGGCGAGTTGCTTGGTGGACATATGGTAGGACAAAATGTAACTGAAATGATTGCAGAGCTCGTAGTGGCCAAGAAATTAGAAACAACAGGGCATGAGATTATTAAATCGGTGCATCCACACCCAACCATGTCAGAGGCGGTTATGGAAGCAGCAGCTGCTGCCTACGACGAGGTTATACACATTTAGTCCATAATTGTAAAAACAAAATCAAAGCCCGGGCAAATAGACTTCCCGGGTTTTTTTAGTCCCGAAAAAAAAGCTTTAATCCGATAAAATAAACCAAACAGTGTTATGCCTGTTATATTACTAGTTTAGAAATATTGCTGAATAAGAGCAACTATATTAGTATTTAATTACATGCGACCAGCTATTATATGTTTTCTTTTTTTATATTTTGCTGCTGATAAATTTTAAATATGGAATCGATTAAGTGTAGTGCATTTTTGTTATTAATTCTGTTGATTGTTTCACAGTGCAATGAAAAACAGGAAGCTGACAAGGAGCAACGCGTAATGGAAGTAACCGCCACAGCTTATAATTCATTGGCCGCACAGACGATCGGCCATCCTGCAGAAGCGGCCTGGGGAGATACATTAAAACCAGGTATGAAAACCATTGCGGTTTCACGTGACTTGCTCGATTCCGGGTTAACCTATCGAACTCGTGTGCAAATAGAAGGGTTGCCCGGTACTTACCTGGTGCTTGATAAAATGAACCGCAGATGGAAACGCAAAATTGACATTTACATGGGTACATCCATAAAAGATGCACTCGAATGGGGGCGCCGTGAGGTTACTATCCGGTGGGTGCCTGATGACAAAAATAAAAAACGTCCCTGAAAGGCATAGCTGTAAGATTTTAGTTTCCCTCAAGAAGGATTTATAAATATAACAAAGATTAAAAATGAATTATATGTTTACTGAAGAAACACTTATAAAAATTAAAGATAAGTTCCTTGATTTTCTTTTTGAAATTGGACCTGATATTCTTATGGCCATTTTTGTGTTTATTTTAGGGCTTATATCTATCCGTTTGATTTCTCGATTATTGGGGAAGTCTTTCAGAAAATATAATATCGAACCTTCTCTTGCAACATTTATTCAGAGCCTTGTGCGGTTTATGCTGTTTGCCATTCTTATTGTGAGCATAGGTACTACGCTGGGGATTAAAACTTCCTCTTTTGTTGCTGTTATTGCTGCTGCAGGATTGGCCATTGGCCTGGCATTGCAAGGGAGTTTGGCCAACTTTGCAGGTGGTGTGCTCATACTCATTTTTAAACCCTTTAAAGTCGACGACCTGATTTATGTAAACGATCAACTCGGCATTGTGAGTAACATTGATATACTTTATACCCGGCTTACAACTTTCGATAACCGTATTATTACCATTCCAAATGGTACCATGGCCAATTCAGATGTCGATAACCGGACAATGCAGGATAAGCGAAGGATAGATATTACCCTGAAGTTCTCTTATGAAACCGATATAAAGCAAATAAGAAAAATTGTAGTCGATACCATGAGGAAACATCCAAGGGTGTTAGATGAACCGGAACCGGATGTATGGCTCGATGGTTTCAGAGAGTACGATATGAAGGTTGTAGCAAGATGCTGGGTTGCCCCTGAAGAATGGTGGCCTGTATATTGGGAACAACTGGAAGCCATAAAAGAAGCGCTTGATGAGGCTGGTATAATAATTCCAATACCTCGAAATGAAGTGTTTTTTGCCAATCAACCCGTATATAAATCAAACAGTATGCATAAAAATTACAGTCCAAAAGGCTGATATAGATATAATTTTCTGTTGTGTTTTTCTACAGTTTTTCTACAAAATCTGGCTATACCTTGCAACAAATATGAAACTATTAATTGTAGAAGATAATAAGCAACTGGCCTTTGATATTGCTGAATATCTTAAAGAGCAAAAATTTTTAGTGGAACAGGCCGGCGCATATACTGCAGCCGAAGATAAAATTGTGATGTATCAGTACGATATGGTTGTGCTCGACCTGGGTTTGCCTGATGGTAGTGGTATGGATTTGCTTAAAATCATCAAAAAGCACCGGCCTGAAATGGGTGTGATAATATTAACAGCTACTCATACCCTTGAATATAAGCTAGAAGGACTTGGCCTTGGTGCTGACGATTATCTCACCAAACCTTTTCATATGGCAGAGCTCAATGCACGTATCCGTACTATTTTGCGTAGAAAAATTAGTGCCGGTATTGATTTTATAAAAACCGGCAAGCTCGAGATTGATTTGAATGCAGCAACAGTTAAATGTAATGGCCAATTGCTCTCTCTGACACGTAAAGAATATGATATGCTCTTGTTTTTTGTGCAAAATAAAAACCGCTTACTTACAAAAGAAAGTATAGCAGAATACTTGTGGGGCGACCATGCCGACCAGGCAGATAATTTTGATTTTGTATATAATCATATTAAAAATTTGCGTAGGAAAATACATGACGCGGGCGGAGATAATTATCTGAAATCCATGTATGGAATGGGATATAAATTTGAAATGGAGGAATAATGGCTAAAAGAAAATATAGCATATTAACAAAAGTGGGCGTTTTTTACCTCTTGTTTACATTGGTTTCCTTTTTGGTAACGGCCTATATACTGCACAAAGAAGCTACATGGCATATGGATAATATCCTTGAAAACCGGCTTGAGCAACGGGAACATTGGGTGGAAAGATTAATAGCCAAAAAACCCGATAGAATAAATGACAAGGATTATGCTACGGTTACACCTGTTACAAGAATACCTGGAAATTTCAAACCGCTCTATAAAGACACAGTAATTACAGACCAGGAAACAAAACGTAAAGAGATCTATCGAAAGCGCATTAATTATGTAACTGTAAATGGTGAAAATTATCGTGTTGAGGTTATAAAATCAGCCGATGAACTACATCGCTTCAAAGATGATATCTACGAAATTATGTTCCCGGTTTTTATTGTCTTGGCATTGAGTATAATACTAATCAATTATTTACTCTCAGGCTATTTGTTCGGTCCGTTTAAATATATTTTAAAACAAATGGCAGCTTATAACATCACCAAAAAACAATCATTTCAACACAAGCAAACAAGTACAAGGGAGTTTTATCGTCTGCAACAGTTGTTTGAGGCTATGCAGGAACGCATCGGACACGATTATGAGCAATTAAAAAGTTACACTGAAAACATGTCACATGAGCTTCAGACACCCCTAAGCATTATGCGCAACAAAGTAGAACAATTGCTGTCTAATGAGGATCTAAACCAACAACAGGCTGAAAAAATAAAAATCATTTACGATGAAATACAGCAGCTTTCCCGCTTGGGGAGTTTGTTGAATTTAATTACCAAAATTGACAACCAGGAGTTTGCCAATGTTAAAGAAGTTCGAACAAAAGAAATCATTGAACAGCATGTACAAATTGTGGCAGATTTTGCCTCGAACCGTAATCTTCAAATACAAACCTCACTTGATCCCGATCAATATTTCAGGATAGACCCCGGTTTGCTCGAAATATTAGTGAGAAACCTACTGAAAAATGCCATTTATTATGCAACCCAGGGGAGCATTATTCACATTAAATCATCGGATAGCAGTGTGCAAATTTTAAATGAAGGTCCTGAGCTAGAGTTTGACCCTGATACCATATTCAATCGATTCAGAAAAGGTAACAATTCAAAATCTCTTGGGCTTGGATTAGCCATTGCAAAGCAAATATGCCAAATTAGTAACCTCGATTTATCATACCGTAGAAAAGGGCAATGGCATGTTTTTAGTATAACAAAAGGTGAAAAAGGAATTTAAGTAGACTACAATTTTTCTACAGATTCTTATCTGAAATTTGTCCAAAATTTAAACAAAAATCCATAATAGAACTTTAAGTATATAAATTATTAAATATGAAACTACGCATCTTTTTATATGTGCTGATAGCATTTGTGTCGATAGAAACTATTACCGGGCAAACAGGTCCGGCACCTTCACGAACTTTTAAAATTTCAGGCAAGGTTATCGACGCTTCCAATAGTGAACCTTTAGAATACGCCACTATAAAATTATTAAATAACGTTGATAGTGCCTTAATAACCGGATCAGTAACAAACTCCGATGGTGAATTTCTAATCGAAACCAAAAAAACCGGCCGCTTTATTTTACAAGTCAACTTTATTGGCTATAGCAAAACAAATAAAGATATAACAGTTTCTGGCACTGTGCGAAATATTGACGTTGGAATTATTAAAATAATGCCGGCTGCTGAGAATATTGCTGAAGTTACCGTAAAAGCGAATAAGCACGCTATCGACTATAAAATCGATAAAAAAGTGCTTCATGTTTCGCAGCAATATACAACAGTTTCAGGTACTGCAGTAGATGTGTTGCAGAATGCACCCGCTGTTCAGGTAGATATTGAAGGAAATGTATCGCTCCGTGGTAACAGTAGCTTTACCGTTTTGATCGATGGTCGGCCAACGGTGCTGGATGCCACCGAAGCTTTAGAACAAATTCCTGCCAGTATGATTCAGGATGTGGAAATTATTACCAATCCTTCGGCCAAATACGATCCGGAGGGTACTGCCGGTATCATCAATATCATCACTAAAAAAAGATCCCTTGAAGGTGTAAACGGCATTGCGCACCTCAATGCAGGGCTTGATGAAAAATACGGCGCTGATTTATTACTGAACCTTCGTTCTCAGCATTTCAACTTTTTTGTTGCAGGAGATTATAACAATCGCCGTTATCCGGGAAGTATGGAAGAAGAAATCCGGTTTTTAAGCAACCCCGATACTACTTTTCACCTAACCTCCGATGGAGATCGTGAACGTGGTCGCGAGCGTTATAGCGGCCGGGCCGGAATTGAATGGTTTCCCAATGAGAGCAATACTTTTAGCTTAAGCGGTCGCTATGGTAGTCGCAAATCAACCTGGTTGTCGGAAACAGATTTTGAAGAGTGGAACTCGGCAGAGCCTGATCGTATACGTTATAAAAGTATTGAAGACGGTGAAAGAGGAGGTAATTTTTATTCACTGAACTTCGACTACATTCATCAGTTTTCAGGTCCAAAACACAAGTTCGATGTGAATTTTATGCTCTATGAGCGCGATGGCAATGATGAAACTGTAAATACCCTGCGCAATGCTGCGGGTGATATTACCAATAGTCAGAAATCAGGTGAATTTGGCCCGGCCTCAGGGTTTCGTTACAGAGCAAATTATAAGCAACCTTTTACCGATGCATTTAAAATAGAAGCCGGCTTGCAAGGCCGTTACCGTGATTCTAAAGAAACCAATGAGGTTTTTTATTACGATACAACCACCTCAACATACCTATTTCAAGCAAATTTTAGTAATAATGTTACCTATGCCAGAAATATACATGCCATGTATGGTCTGGCAAAAGGAGAACTTGATAATTTTGGCTATCAGGTGGGCTTACGTGCAGAATATACGTATCGCGATGTCAAACTTAATGATGGTACCGAAAACTATAACATAGACCGTTGGGACTATTTCCCAACCATTCACTTCTCATATAAACTTAACAAAACCAACCAGTTTATGGCCAGCTATAGTCGCCGCATCGACCGGCCCAGAGGCTGGTACCTGGAGCCCTTTATTACCTGGGAAGATGCTTATAACGTGCGAAGAGGGAATCCTGACCTGAAACCCGAATACATTAATGCTTATGAAATTGGTTATCAAATGGATTTTGGCCAGAATGCCCTCACAGCAGAGCTTTTTTATCGTAAAACACAAAATAATATTGAACGTGTACGCTCCGTATGGGAAGGAGCCAGCAATGTAACACTACAAACATTCGATAATGTAGGTACCGACTTTTCTTTGGGTACAGAAGTGATGCTCAATTTGAAACTTAACAAATGGTGGGAAGCCGATATAACAGGCGATTTCTATGACTATCGTGTCAAAGGAGAATTTAATGGGGTTGAATACGATGAACACAGTTTTACCTACAATGTCCGCTGGAATAATACCTTCAGTATTTTAGACAATACAAGTGTGCAGATTAACCCGGCATATCATGGGCCGGAAATTGAGCCGCAGGAAGAAGAAGAAGGATATTTTGATGTAGATGCGGCTGTGCGGCAATCATTCCTCAATAAAAAATTGCAGCTTACCCTTCAGGTTAGAGATGTGTTCGGAACCAGTAAGTACGAATCCACTACAGAGACACCGAATTTATACAACCATCGTATATACAGGCATAAAACCCCAATTGTTATGCTCAATATAACCTGGCGCATCAATAATTATAAAAGCCGGAACGGCAAACGCGGAGAACAAGGTGGGGGAGATGATATGGGCGGAGAAATGTAAGTTTCTCGTTTTGTTGCAATAAAAATATTTTAAACGCATATCTTTAGGGTTGAATTGCTAAACCTTAAAACATATGCGTTTTTTATTGTTACTTTTTATTGCGATTGCTTTTTTGCAAGGTTGTGACCAACATTCCCATCAACCCATCGATTTGAATACATCACCCGCTGATGCCGGGTTATTTGCACAAGGTTTAATTGCAACACCGCTTTATGAGCGCGATTTGGCCATTTCTCCGGCAGGTGATGAAATAATTTATACTCTCGGGGACTATACTCAAAAACACAGGTTTCTGGTGAGCATACATAAAGGGCCAGATGGCTGGGGTGAACGGAAAATCTTATCTTTCTCAGGTACTTATCAGGATATTGAACCTTTCTTCTCAATGGATGGAAAAAAACTGTTTTTTGCCTCCAACAGACCCATGCCGGGCGATACGGCTGCAGGCGATTACAATATCTGGGTAAGTAAGCGAAAGGCAGCGGAGTGGGGTGACCCCATAGCCCTCGATTCCCTTATTAATACTCCGGGCGATGAGTTCTATCCGGCAGTTGCCAAAAATGGTAATTTATATTTTACAGCCACCCGAACCAATGGTGTGGGCACTGAAGATATTTTTATCAGCCAAAATGTAGATGGCCAATATCAGAAACCAGTGCCCCTCGATACAGCCATCAATTCCAAAACCTACGAGTACAATGCATGGATAAGCCCTGATGAAGACATTATAATTTTTGGAAGCTATGGCCGTGCAGATGGGTTGGGAGGTGGCGACTTGTACATTAGTAAAAAGCGTGCTGACGACACATGGGAGAAAGCCCGGAATATGGGCAGAGGCATCAATACCGAAGCACTGGATTTTTGTCCGTTTGTCGATTTGGAACGGGGTAGCTTGTATTTTACCAGTACGCGCACAAAAAAATACCCGGAAAAGGTAGCAGCAGTCGACACTTTGGTTCAACGGGCAAATGGCGTTTTAAATGGCTTAGGTAATATTTATCAAATTGAACTAAGCAAAGCGGGTTTATAAACGTTTTATTTATTCAATCATCAATTTTTTTTTTGCTTACATTGTTATAATTGCGTAAATTTAGTCTGCAATCAAAAAAAAAAGAATTATGCGTATAATTTTTATAGGTTTGGGGTTTATTTTTTTGTTGGTAAGTTGTCAGTCTAATGATTCTGATATTCCTGAAAATCAGGGTATGGCAGATACTGTCGATATCGAAACCTATCGCACTGATGCTCTGCAATTGTATTACCAGGAGATTATTAATAATCCGGATCATCCCAACTACAATGAACCTGAATTCGATAGTGAAGAGATTAATGAAATTTTTAATCTGATTATGGCCGTTTATGAACTTGATATTCCTGAACGCGATACTGTTTTCGCTGTGCATGGAATTCATGCTGGCTGTTGCAATATGGTGAACGGATTGGGCTTAGAAGTACAAACTGATGCACCGGAAATTCAAAACATGGTAAATGGGGTTATGCCCACGGGTAATGCACAACTCGACACCATCCTGAATGCTTATGCATTTGATTCGGTGAGATTAGCCTATAGCTATCCGGATTTTCCCTGGCTGACTTTATATACACCAGAAACCTGGAATATGATACCCATTGCACATGAACTTGAGCAAATTGATGCTGTACTTTTGACTGATCTGTATTTTGGATGTATCGGTGATGGAAATAATATTACCTTAGAGCGCAATAGTGACTTTGCCACGCTCACATTCAGCATTGGCTGGGGCGATTGTCCAGCCGGTTGTATCCATCATCGCTATTGGGAATTCAGAATAATTGATGGACAGGCAGCCTTTATTCAGGCATATGCAAATTAAAACTTTGATCAATGCAAGATTATAAAAAAGTTCCACTGACTAAATCAGACATCAAAACGCTGAAATACCAGTACAGACCGGGTATACTTTTTCCTTTGATGCTTTTAACGGTTGGTGTCGTGGTAGTTCTGGGGGTCAGCAGTTTTAAACCGGAACTGTTCCGGCTTGCAGGTATTGATTTTACCTGGTTTTTGATTGCAATAGTGATCGGATTAGCTTCTTTGATGCACTTTTCCATGACCAGAAATTTCCGTGCCGACATTAAAAATAATGTGAAAAATGTGTTTTTAAAGCCGGTCCAGAAATTAGAGGAAAAGACCGATTTCGAAGCTGGTAGCGGTACTCATTATGTTGGACAGGAAATGAATGCGCATAAGGTTTTTTACGTGATAGTTGATAATATCCGCCACAGTATTGATCAGGATCTATTTAGCGTTTTGGAAGTGGAAGGGCAAATTGCCTTTCATTATGCTCCGATAAGCAATTATTTAATAAAAATTGATCGGCCAGAATAGCATTATACAGTGCCAGTAAGAAAACCACCTTTTTTTGAGTCTTATAAGAAAGCGTCAAAAACAAGAATAACGCAGAAATAAGCCAAGCGATTCACGAATGCCATAAATAAAATCTTCATGAGTAGTTTGGCGTTTTCTTGCAAAGGACATATTTTTTAATTGCAATTACTGGTCAAATGAACCATGCAAGGGTAGAAAAATTTTTACTGTATTCTATTGCAAAGAAAAACCTTAAAAAAGCACCTGGTTGGGTTTTTAGAAGTTGTAAAATATTGTTTAAGAGCATGCAGTATTTTGTTATTGTTTTTGCTTATTTTAAGGTATAATGTTTGTATATTTATTTGCACAATAAAAATTTGAATATATAACCGCTAATCAAAAATCATCATTTTTTTCACTAACTAAATGGCATTTTTGAAAAAAAATTTGTGCAAAGCAAATTAGCAAAGACAAATACAAGCCTGTGAATAATAAAAAACAAATACTTTACGTAGACGATGAACAGATGAATCTCATGCTGTTCGAAAATATGTTTCAAAAAAATTATGGTGTTACCACCGCAGAGTCAGGCAGGCATGCTTTGGAGCTCCTGGAATCAATGGATACACCCGATGTGGTGATTAGTGATATGCGCATGCCCGGTATGACAGGTCTGGAGTTTATTAAAAAAGCACGCGATAGATATCCTATGATTGCTTTTTATATTTTAACCGGCTACGAAATAACCGATGAAATACAGGAAGCATTGAACCAGGGTATCATCAAGCAATATTTTCAAAAGCCTTTCAAAATGAAAGAGATTGATAATGTAATCGCAAACGCCTGATTTTTAAGATTGACAGTCACCGGGTGAATACTTCACAACTGGCCGGAACAAATTGCTTTCTAACATTGGTAATGAACAACTCACCCGATGACTTGCGGATGCTATCTCGTTACAATTTGTTTTTTAGAACCCCGGTTTTAAAATTGAAAACGATAAATAGCCCGGTCATTCATGGCCGGGCAAAAGTTTCGTAACGGCTGCGGGCTTTAGCCCCCTTTTTCTACACACATGAATTTTCCATTTCGGAGCAAGCTGACCCCTTTCATCAGACTGCCCGCTAATCCGCCCACAAGTGATTTTTGTTGCTAAAATTCTGCCTTTTATAACAAGCTTTGCTATATGAAATTGGGAAGATGAACCCAATAAAAAGTGGCTACAGGGATTATTTATAGGTTAGTAATCATAAAAAAAGAACAATCGTAACAATCAAATCTTGAGTGATTTCGTTATCTTTGTATAAAGGAATAAAAATGAAAGGAATGATAAACATAGAATATCCTGAATTTTTAGCTAATACATTACGACTTAGCGAAAAGGATTTTGAACACGAAATGAAAACAAGTTCATTAGTTAAACTTTTTGAATTAGGCAAAGTTTCATCAGGCGTTGCTGCACGAGTTTTAGGAATAACGAGAGTTGATTTTTTGGAGATGCTAGCAAAATACAACGTTTCAGTTTTTGGGGCTTACGATATAAATGATTTAAACGAAGATATCGCAAATGCCTAAAGTTGTTTCAAATACAACACCAATAATATCCCTGTTAAAACTAAATCGACTTGATTTATTGAAGCGACTTTATACGCAGATTTATATTCCGGTAGCTGTTTATAACGAGATTGAAGCCGGGAAAGCTAAAGAATTTTACAAAGATTTATCGAAAATTGAGTGGATAAAGATTATTGAGATTCAAAACAAACAGGCTGTTAAATACTTTTTAGACCTTGATTCAGGAGAAGCAGAGGCGATTGTTCTAGCAACAGAATTATACGCTGATTTGATTATTCTTGATGAGAAACTTGGTCGATTCCATGCGAAACATGCTGATTTAAAGGTTACAGGGACAATCGGGATTTTACTTAAAGCAAAAACAGACAGATTAATTTACGAACTGAAACCTTTGTTGAATGAACTGACAAAAAAGGATGTTTGGATTAGTGAGAGACTCAAAAAAGAAATCCTTATAAAAACCGGAGAAATATAATCTCGATTGCCAACCGCGTAAAAAAAGCATGCCTTTTGGCTTTTAGTTAAGTCAGTGGAAGTTACTGCTTTGGTAGGATAAAGAGCGTAGAGAAGTTACGAGATTGGCACGCTCATTAAACGAAAAAAGTTAAGCTTATGGTGGCTTTGGACTTTTTAAAAGTGAAAGTCACCGGGTGAATACTTCATAACTGTTCGGAACAGATTGCTTTGTAACATTGGTAATTAACAACTCACTCACCAGGTAAATTGCGGATGCTATCTCGTTACAATTTGTTTTTTAGAACCCCGGTTTTAAAATTGGAAACGATAACCAGCCCGATCATTTATGTCCGGGCTTTTTAAGATTGAAAGTCACCGGGTGAATACTACACGACTGGCCGGAACAAATTGCTTTGTAACATTGGTAATGAACAACTCACCCGGTGACTTGCGGCTATTATATTTTGTTTTTCAGAACCCCGGTTTTAAAATTGGAAACGATAACCAGCCAGGTCATTTATGTCCGGGCTTTTTAAGATTGAAAGTCACCGGGTGAATACTTCACGACTGGCCGGAACAGATTGCTTTGTAACATTGGTAATGAACAACTCACCTGGTAACTTGCGGATGCTAAAAAATGTGGCAATGAATATCCAAACGGAAAAGTTAGAAATGATGAACTCCTGCCCAAAATCTGATATTTCAAAAGGACTTCACATGTTGATTGTGACAAAACAGACATCCGTTTTTTATCTATATGATGACAAGGAAATCAAAGTGGTTACGATATTTGATAATCGAATGAATCCCAATAGGTTGAATAAAGAAATTGAAAACCACGTTTTTCAACCACGGCAAATAAAGCATACGGAGCCGCGTTTCTGCGGCCGGCAGAGGTTCTTTTTTAACTCCCCCCTACCGCAAGTCTCCTCACGTGTGGCTTTTATGGAATTCTAACAAAAGTTTTGTACCTTGCAGTAGAACGCGGTTATTGCCGGTAAATCTGTACATTATGTCAAAATCAAAACTAAAAATCATCTTCACCATTGTGGCTGTTGTGGTGCTGGGAACCATGTTGGTTTCCTGGATAAACTTCAGTCATACCACCCTTAACCATATGTTTGGGGTAGAAAAAACTGTGAATCCCGATGTGCAGGAAAAATTCCTTAATTACTGCGCTGGTTGTCATGGCGAGAATCTGCAACGTTTCGATAAACGGGAATGGATGACCAGTGGCAACGACCAGGTTGCTTTTGAAAGCATTAAATTTGGTAAAGAAGAGGCGGGTATGCCTGCTTTCAAAGAGACCTTTTCAGATGATGAGATTATGGCGCTGGCACAATATATTCGCCAGGAAGTACCCAAAGACCATAAAAAATTAAAACCTGCTTTTCTGGCTGATCAGGTGATAAAAACCAAAAAACAAAACTTTACCATCGATACTGTCGTCGCCGGACTCGATGTGCCCTGGGGAATGGAGTTTCTGCCTGGTGGCGATATGCTCATCTCTGAGCGCTCGGGTACACTGTACCGCCTGCATGAAGGTGAGCTTACAGAAATGCAGGGATTACCCGATATTCTTCCAAACGGACAGGGCGGTTTGCTCGACCTTCGTCTGCATCCCGATTACGAAGAAAATGGTTGGTTTTATTTTGCCTATTCAGAGCCCTCGGACGACGATCCAAAAGCCGGCAATACGGCCATTATGCGGACACGCATTGAAGGCAACAAGCTCATCGATCAGGAGCAAATATTCGATGGTAAACCCGATTCACGCAAGTCTTATCACTGGGGCTGCAAACTGCAATTCGATAAGGAAGGCTACTTGTGGTTTGGAATTGGAGATCGTGGGCGTCGGGAAGTAAATCCTCAAACCCTTGAAAACCACAACGGTAAAATTCACCGTATACACGCCGATGGCCGCATACCCAAAGACAATCCGTTTGTAGACAATCCGGATGCTATGCCGTCAATTTATTCTTACGGGCATCGCAATCCGCAGGGTACAACCATGCATCCCGAGACCGGCGATATCTGGATTACAGAGCACGGTCCGCGCGGTGGCGACGAATTGAACCTGATCCGGCCCGGTGTGAATTACGGCTGGCCAGTGATCTCTTACGGCATCAATTACGATGGTACCAAATTTACCGATATCACCCACAAAGAAGGTATGGCGCAGCCGGTTATGCAGTGGACACCTTCCATTGCACCGTGCGGTATGACCTTCGTCACCAGCGACCGCTATCTGGGCTGGAAAAACAATATCCTCGTGGGTTCGTTACGCTTTAAGTACCTCGAGCGGGTGGAACTCAATGGCAAGGAGGTCGTAGACCAAGAGAAACTCCTCGAAGGTATTGGCCGGGTGCGCAACGTAGAGGTAGGCCCTGACGGCTTTATCTACGTGGCAGCTGAACAACCCGGATTTATTGTGAAATTGTTGCCGGTGAATGAATGATTAAACGTTTTTTTTCTATTTTCTTCCTAATTGTGCTGTTCGGCTTTACGAGCTACGGGCAGTACATGCTCGAAGTGCGCGACAGTCAAAGCGATGAGCTGCTGCAAGGTGTTACCCTGAGCGGTGTGGCGCGTTATGACTTACTGCCCGCCGGTATGGTGCGTGTTCCCGAAGGGCAAATCGATCAGGCGGACAGCCTCATAATTTTCAGGCACGGCTATGCCACCCGTATTTTGCATAAGCCCTTTCCCAAATCCCCTGCAGTGGTGTATATGAGCCGGCTGAGTCAAAGTCTGGATGAAGTAATTGTGGCCGTGGATCAATCGGCGCGAGCGTGGCGCAAAGCCCCTTCATCCATTGCCTACCGGGAAAGCGACGATTTGCTGGCCCACCATGAGCCTGTACTCAGCAGCCAGCTTAATGCCCTGCCCGGTGTATACATGCAGTCAGGAACCAACAACACCAACCGGCTCACCATTCGTGGTGTGGGCTCACGCACACCTTATTCTTCTAACCGTATTCGTGCCTATCTGGGTGAGTTCCCCCTGACCGACGGCAATGGCGTTACCGTGCTCGAAGATTTACCACCCGGCATCATGGAGTCAGTTGAAGTACTTAAAGGACCCGCTGCCACGCTTTACGGATCTGGTTTGGGCGGCGTGGTGAAAATTAATCCGCGCAGTTTCGCCGACCATGAACCCGGCGCACGACTTATTACACAAGCGGGAAGCTTTGGCCGCAGGATGCTGGGTGTGGGCGGTATGGTCAAAAATGAGCTTTTTGCTGCGCAGGGCTACGCCTCGGTATTTCACAGCAACGGTTTTCGCGAAAATAACCGGTACGAGCGGCAATCATTCTATTTCGATGCCCAACAAAAAGTGGCACAAACAACCTTCTCACTCATGATGCTCTACACCGGATTGTATGGCGAAATTCCCAGCTCGCTGAGCGAGGCCGATTACCAAAACCAGCCCCACACGGCAGCTGACAACTGGAAAGCCGTGCAAGGCTATGAACAGTACGACCGTGTAGGCGTGAACCTGCAGGCACGCACCCTACTGGGCGACCGGTTTCGTAATCGAATCACCGTAAATTTGTGGCACAACGACCCTTACGAGGTGCGACCTTTCAATATACTCGATGAGGAAAGTCACGCCGCCGGCATTACCAACAGGCTGAAATATTATGCAGGCAATTGGCAAATGACCCTGAGCGGGCACGTAACACGCGAAAATTACCAATGGGCCACCTACGAGGTAGTGGAACAGGAGCAGGGCGCCCTGATCAATGAGATGACCGACCGAAAGTTGCACGCCAACGCGGGATTGCTCGTGCAATGGCAACCCTTCGATAAACTAATCGCCCGGGCCGGACTGAGCCTGAACCATACCCAATACCGCCTCAAAGATTTGCAAGCTCCCGGCGCCACATTTGAACGCTACCGTTTCGAACCCGTATGGTCACCTTCGGCCGGCATCAATTATGAACCCTGGAAAGAGCTGAATTTGTTTGCCGCTGTTTCGTACGGCTTTTCGCCACCTTCGCTGGAAGAGACCCTCATGCCCGATGGTGTGGTCAATACCGGTCTGCAACCCGAAAAAGGACTTATGGCCGAAGTTGGCGCGCGTTGGCGATACCGCAAGCTATTGCGCCTCAGTGCCACGGTGTATGCCATGGAAATAACCGATATGCTCGTCACCCGGCGCCTCGCCGAGGACCAGTTCATGGGCATTAATGCCGGCAAAGTACGCCATGGTGGGGTAGAGGTGCAAGCCGTGGTGCGGCCGCTCAGCTTTTTAAATAATCCGGCCGCGGACCTGACCCTCACCAGCACGCTGGCCCATTCGGTGAACCGTTTTGTAGCATTTACCGACCAGGGCAACAACTATGCAGGCAACCACCTGCCCGGCATTCCGGAATACAACTGGTACAATATGTTGCATATGGAGTTGTTCGGTCGTTACACACTACACCTGGACCACCGCACTGCAGGCCGCCAATACATGACCGACGACAATACGCTCACCTACAACGGGCACCAACTTACCAACCTGAGCCTGAGCGTCCGCATCGGAAAATCACACCAACCGCACGTGGTCCTCACCACCGGTGTGCGCAACCTCTTCGACAGCCACTACGCCGCCATGCTCCTGATCAATGCTCCCTCGTTTGGCGGCAGCGCACCTCGCTACTACTATCCCGGCGCACCGAGAAACGGGTATGTGTCGCTTAGGTTTAATTTGTAGTATCGCAAAAAAAGACCACGGATGACGCGGATTAAAAAGACCTTCCCTGATCCGTGAGTATTTACTAAATCAGCGTTATCCGTGTTTCACAAAAAATCTTTCCTTGCTTTTATAATAGTTAAAATATAGCTCTGTATATCCTTAAGTAGCTAATAATGGAATAATTAATAAAGCTATTGCATGAAAATCTGACACTTGATTTTTCATATGCCCATAAACTAATAAACTTGAATTATAAAATATTGACCTTAAGTTTTTTTATGGTATTGAAATACAGAAGTAAGAAATTTCATACCCCTGTATGTTTGTTGTAGCAAAAAAGATATAAAAATCTAAATATCACAATAGTTAGAATGATTGTCTGATAGTATGCAAATGTGAATGATATGCCATATATTTATTTGCGAAAAATAACTAAATGCTGCATTATGAATGAAGACAATCAATTTCACATTAGTTTTTTCCGGCCTACAACCGAACGAGCCAGAAAAAATAGGAACAAAGTCGTTTGGCTGGTAGCAATTTGGGCCATCGGGGTTTTTGGCTTTCAGTTCTTATTGAGGGCACTTGAGGAGCCTACGCCGGAACCTGTGCAAACAGAGTTTAACCAGGTTTGGGATAATGTAAAAACCGGTAATGCCAGTGAACAGGAAGTGCGAACTTTTGCACGTTGCGCCCTGCAGGTAACCGGTAAAGTTTTTATTAAACCGGAGCACCGCGCTGCCCTGGATAATGGTATTACCTGGGCTACCATGCAACTGGCCGATTCGGCACAAAAAATTGCCATCTCGCAGGCACTTGTTGCTTTCGAGAAGTCGGCTGAAGATGTAGAGGTCTTGAGTGATAAAAACTACCAAAGTGCCAAAAATAAATTAGCAGCCCTGGCAAGGGTGCCATTGGGATTAAAACCCAATGAGCTTTTAACAACTTTTCTGCCACTCGAGTTGCGGTCTAAAATGGCTGGTGAATTTACTGCAGAGAACAAAAAAGTAGTAGAAATAGCCATACCGTTGTATACTACGCACAATCAATCTGTACTTACCGATACAAAATTCCTCGGGTTTCCATTTCATTACTTCTACACTGCGGTATTTCTGCTGATCTTGTTCATTGTCATTTGCTGGTTTTACAGCTTTACAACAGACAAAATCAACAAGAAACTTCAAATTTCAGAATAATTACCTCTCAAACAGAATATTATGAAGAAAATCATTATACCATTAATACTATTGGCATTGCCTGAATTTACGCAAGCTGCAGTAGGTGCCACGCAACTTGAAGGTGGTTTTAAAATAGGGCCATCGGTTATTCTTATTGCTATACTTTGTGCGTTTGTGCTTGTCGGTATATTTTTTCGCGCCAAAGATACGAATGATTTTTACGCTGCCGGACGAAGCATTTCAAGAGTGGGCTCCGGTATGGCTATTGCATCAAACTGGATGAGTGCCGCTTCGTTTCTTGGAATGGCAGCGCTTATGTATGGTTCCGGGTATCACGGATTAGCCTATGTAGTGGGCTGGACAGGCGGTTATGTGCTCCTCCTGGTGCTCATGGCAGGGCAAATTCGTAAATATGGAAAATATACAGCCGCCGATTTTATTGGCGATCGCTATTATTCGCAAACCATGCGTGCTGTAGGCGCTATTATTGCTATTCTCATCTCCATTTCATATTGTGTAGGGCAATTTGTTGGAATCGGACTCATGTTTAAATGGATAATGGGGCTCGATTATCAATATGCCGTGATTATTGGCGGGTCTGTGGTGTTAGCCTACACACTAATTTCCGGTATGTTGGGTGTAACCAAAAATATGCAAATACAGTATGTAATCATCATTATTTCATTCCTGATTCCACTGTTTATTTTAACGTTTAAATTCGATTATTTCTGGGTGTTGCCACAACTTGGTTATGGTGCTGTTGTAACTGATATTGTGCAAGGTGTGCCTGTAAACGAAATTCAGGGAATGATGAATTCCATGGGGCACGATTATGCCATTGTGCCATCGCCGGAGTATGCTATGCCATGGGACCCGGCTACTGGTAAAACCTTCTTCCAGTGGATGGCCATTGCTTTTTCTTTGATGATTGGTACCGCCGGATTACCACACGTACTTCAACGTTTTTACGTAGTGCCCAAAGCCAGCGATGCCCGTTGGTCGGTTGTGTGGGGATTGTTTTTTATTTGTGTGCTCTATTGGAGTGCGCCTGTTTATTCAGCATTGGGGAAAATCCTTTCAGCCAACCCGGAAGTTGGCAAACTGGCTAAAGATGCCATTGTGGTTTACACAGCCCAGTTGGGCGAGGTTAATCCGCTTATCGTCGGATTACTGGCTGCCGGAGGCGTTTCTGCTGCGTTTTCAACGGTTTCCGGATTGTTGGTTGCAGGGGCATCGGCATTCAGCCACGATTTATATGTCAAAGTAATCAACCCGAAAGCATCGCCACGCTTGCAGCTTACCATGGCACGAGCAGGTACTGTCCTGATGGCCATTATTGTTGTTCTGATTGCTATTCTCGAACTGGGATTAATTGGTGAACTTGTAGCTGTGGCATTCTCCCTTGCCGGATGTACTATTTTTCCGCTTTTCCTGCTGGGAATTTGGTGGAGCGGATCGAACCGCCAGGGCGCCATTGCCGGCTTAATCGTTGGTGGTTTGGTTTCTGTAATTGCAATCACCTATTTCATTGCAGGTAAACAGGGTGTTACGCTGCCATTTGATGCGTTTATCAGTTATTATTTGCAAGCCTGGTATTTTGCGTGGATTGGCGCACCATTGTCAATTATAACCAACATAATCGTTTCTAAAATCACCAGTAAAACACCACTGGAAATTCGCAAATTCTTAGTTGAAAAAGTACATAGCTAACGTTCTTATGATAAAATTCACTAAAAGAGCACTCATTTTAACGATGGGTGCTCTTGTTCTAATCGGTTTCGGTATTGCATCATTGTACTATGATTCGCAAAATAAAAAAATAGACCCAAGGGTCATTGAAGCCCGCAAATTGTACAAAAAATACGACCAGTATGCCGAAAAAAATGATTTTACGGCTGTTTTTCAATTGCTTGATTCTGTTGAAGATGTTTACAAAAAATATCCGCATTACCGCAATTCTTACGAAATAGCTGTTTTGGAAAATAATCGGGCTGCAGTTTGGTTGTCAATGGCCATTCATAGCGCCAACCAACCGCTTAGCCTGGATGGCGTAAGCATATTGTCAAAAGATTCCCTGCTGCAAAAAGCTAAAATTCATGTAAATAAAGCAATTTCGGGCTACGAACAATGGCTGGAATCATATGGCGAAATGGACCGCCAGGCCATTAAAAAGCATTTCAAAAGCAACTTTTTAATGGGTTTAAAAGAGAATGATGCCGAAAAACGCCGCGATTATTTGAACAACCGGGTCGATGAGATTCTGAAAGCGCAATTAGAAAATAAGCGCCGCTTATCCGTGGCTCTCACAAATTACGGTATCATTTTTCGCCACAAAGAAAAATATATGGAAGCTATATCGTTATACGAAAAAGCGCTGGAACTATGGGATCAGAACCTGGCGGCAAAAAACAACCGGAATATTTTATTGGGCAGGCCCATAGAAAAACGTAACTTCATTCAGAAAATGTTTCCGCCCGAGAAAGACGAAGAATAAATGCGACTGGCTATTATTGCTGACATACACGAAGATATAATCAACCTGCAAAGAGCACTGGAGAAAATTCAGCGCCTCAAATGCGACGAAATAATTTGCCTGGGCGATATTTCGGGTTTTAGCGTTTCGCATCACAATTATTTTGATTCGCGCAATGCCGCTGCATGTCTTAAGTTGGTACGCGAGAACTGCTCCATAATTATTGCGGGCAATCATGACTTACACGCCGCAAAACGCACCCCGGAAATTAGCAGTTTTGATTATCCGCCCAATTGGTATGAGCTTGATTTCCGGGAGCGTTTTCTGAAATCTATGGATGAGGTTTGGCTTTACGAATATGAAGAGTTAAGTGCTTTGTATACACGCCAGGAAATAGACTTTGTGTCTAAATTGCCTGAGTATAAAGTACAAGTGTATGAGGATAAGCCTCTTTTGTTCACTCACTATATTTTTCCGAATCTGACAGGTTCAGGGCAAAAGTTTTATTTTGAAGTAGGAGAATATGGAGAACATAAGCAGTTTATGGTTGACAAAGGTGTGCAGTACAGTTTCTCCGGACATCGGCATTATCCCGGACTGATGGCCGTATCTAATTCCAAAATAACAGCCAGGAACTTTGGCCGCAAATACAAGCTTAAACCAAGCGATTCTATTCTTGTGCCTGCCATAACAAGGACACATGGCAGTAGTGGTTTTTGCATTTATGATGTGGATATTAATACCGTGCAGGCTGTAAGGATTTAAACCCGAAATCACCAGGAACGTCAGGGAGTGAGTTATGCTCCAAATCGTAATGAAATCGAATATTGTTGAGAAGGTAGGGAAAAGTAATATGGTTCTCATGGCTATCTTTTGGAATTATCAAAAAAGCCCAAAGGGCTTGCAGCAATAACCCGCGGGCAAAGCCCCGGGTATCCAGCCATGCGGAGATATCGCCGCGATGGGAAAAACTTCAACGACGTTCAGTTCCCATCGGCGAAACCACACAGCAATCGAATACTTTTGATCGATTTGACAGATTCTTTGCAACCGGACATTACAAGTCATCAGCCACGTCAGGGTGTGAGTTCAGCTATAAATCGTAATAAATTCGAATATTATATTCAATCCGCAAAATCCCTCACG